>DATAPF010000409.1:0-20298 GCA_036265355.1 Kofleriaceae bacterium
CGCGCCGAGACCTGCGACGGAGCGTGCGAAGCGTCATGGCCGGCCCCGTGGCGGTCGCTGGCGCACCACGCCGCACGCACACTGGAAGGCCGGGATCCCCGGTTCCGTGAGCTCGCAGCGATCGCGACGTCGTTCGACAGCGACAAACCGCTGCACACAACCATGGATTTCATCGTCGGCACCGTGCCGCGTGTGACCGCATCGCGCGATGTCGCCGAGACCGAGCGGCTGCTGCCTCGACTCGAGCGCGCCATTCGCGAGCTCCTGGCGGCGCTGGGGCCACTGCGCGGCTGGACGCTCATCGCCGTCACCAGCTCGGAGTTCGTCGACGTGGGCGGGACCTCGCAGTGCATCGAGTACGTCGACTACACCGGGCCCAGCGCGCGGGGCTCGCATCAGCGCGTGACGCTGTCCGGTTATCCGGGCCTGGGTCGATTCATCTACCTCGTGCGTTGGAGCGAGGGAATCGCGATCGCGCTCGAGCCCTATGCGCGGCGAGCCAGGAACGAGATCTCCGGCGACCACGAGCTGTTTCTCGCCATCGAGCCGATCCTGAAACCGGGCAGCCATCGCTATCGCGCGCTGGCCAGCGGCCACGAGGTCGTGCTGCAAGCGACCGCCAAGCAACTCGGAGAGCGACGGTGAGAAGGATCGATCATGGCGCTGCACACCGGTGACATCGTCGATCGCTACCTGCTGCTCGATTGCCTCGGGGCCGGCTCGTTCGGTGAGGTGTGGAAGGCGAGCCAGCTTGTCGACGGTGAAGACGTCGGCATCCGCTGCGCCGTCAAGTTCATGAAGCTGACGCAGGAGGCCGCTGGCTCGAGCCCGCGCAGCGTCGCGAGCGGCTGGCTCGATGAAGTCCGCAATCTCGGACGCGCCAAGAGCGTCGGCGGAGACGCGATCCCGCGGATTCACGAGGCCAACGTCTGGAACCACCACGCCTACATCGCGATGGAACTGCTCGAGGGAACCACGCTGGGTGCTCGCCTTGCACGTGGCCCCATCGCGTGGCGGCGGGCGCTGTACATCGCCGATCAGATCGCCCGCGCCCTCGAGGCCGCCCACCAGATCGGCGTCGTCCATCGCGATCTCAAGCCGCAGAACGTCATGCTGGAAGGCCCGCACCGGGTGTGCGTCATCGACTGGGGCATCGCGCGGCTACGCAACTCGGCGCGCGGCAGCACACGCGTGGTTCGCCGTCCGGCCACCGATGTGAACGCGACCGATCCTGCACCGGTGGCCGCGATCGTCGTGCCACCGTCGCGGCGCGTGGGTGGAGGTACGCCGGGCTACATGGCGCCCGAGATCTACGACGGCGCCCTGCCCAGCGCCGCGCAGGATGTGTATGCGCTCGGCGTGGTGCTGTACGAGATGATCGCAGGCTGCTTGCCCCATGCCGTGACGCCGCTCGGCGCCGCCCGCACGCCGGACCTGGTCGACGCGTACCGTGCGGCGCTCGACCGGGCGACGATGGACCATGCGCTGGTCCCGCTCCGCGATCGCTGCCCGGATCTGCCCGAAGCGGTGTACGCGCTCGTCGACGCACTGCTCTCCCGCGATCCAGAACAGCGACCGTGCGGTCTGCGAGCCCGGATCGACATGGCGAGTCGGTTTCCGCATGGCGTTCCGGATCCGCCTTACGCCGGCCTCATGCGGCTCGGCCCAGAGCGCGCCGGGCTGTACTTCGGGCAGCACGACGCGGTCCAGCACGTGCTCGAGCGACTGCGCACGCAGCGCGGGGTCCTGCTGTGGGGACCGTCGGGCTCCGGGAAGTCGTCGCTGGCGCTCGCCGGTGTCGCGGAGACCATGGATCGCACGCTGTTCGCGGGAACCGAGGGCTGGGTCGTCCACGTGATCCGACCGCGCGAGCGTCGCGCGCCGCGCCTCGATCCGGGCTCGCGCGGCCTGGTCGTGGTCATCGATCAGCTCGAGGAGGTCGTCGACCTTGGCCCGGATGAGCAACGGGAATTCTGCGACGCAGTGCTCGCCCTGCTCACGACTACCGACGAGGTCCGCGTGATCGCGACGATCCGGGACGATCTCGAGTGGCGCGTTGATCGCGAAGTGCCGGCGCTGCGGCCATTGCTCGACCTCCGCGTGATCGTGAAGGGCGTGGACGCGAACTTCGCCCGGAGCATCATCGCCGAGCCGGCACGCGCGCACGGCTATGATATCGAGAATCTCGACGCGGTGACGCGCGAGGTCGAAGAGGCGCTATCGGCGGACCCTGCGAAGCTACCCGTCGTGCAGTTCGCGCTGAGCGAGTGGTGGCAGCGACGCGACCGCGAGCGCAAGACGCTGCCGCTGGCTGTCTGGGTAGAGCTCGGCGGCGTCGAAGGTACGCTTTCGTTCGTCGCCGAGCGGTTCTACACCGGACTATCCGCGGCCGATCAGGAGCATGCCCGTGCGCTGTTTCTGCGCTGCTTCACGGACCGCGTGCGCCGTGCGGTGGTGGAGGCCGAGCTGGGTGACGCCGACCGCGTGCTCGTCGATGAACTGGTCCGCCTGCGCCTGTTCGGACGCCGGGATCACAAGGGGGTCCCCCCGGTATACGAAGTCGAGCACGAGTCGCTGGCCAACAACTGGGGCCGCCTCGCGGCATGGCTCGATGAGGCAAGAGACGATCGCCAGCTACTCGACGAACTCGAGCAGGAGGCACGGCTATGGACCGAGTCGCGCGACCCGGAACGGTTATGGAGCAAGCGACGCCTGATCGCCGCCCAGGATCTCGTGAACGGCAGACGCCTATCGATCAGCGACACGGCGACAACGTTCCTTCACGTGAGTCGGTCTGCAATGCGCCGCCGGCAACTGGTCGCAATCGCCGCCATGGTGGCCGTGGTTGCACTTACCATGGCCATCACGCCATGGGAGTTGAACCGGCTCGCTGTGGCGCATCAACGTGCGTCCGCAGCCGAGCAGGCGGCAAAGTCGGAGGAACAGCGGGCAAAGGAGGCCGAGCAGAGCGCGAAGCAGGCCGAGCAGCGGGCGAAGGAGGCCGAGCAGAGCGCGAAGCAGGCCGAGCAAAGGACGAGGGAGGCCGAGCAGAGGGCGAAGGATGAAAAGCAGCAACTCGAGAACGCGGAACAATCCAGGCTGCTCGCCGAGGCGGCCGCGAAGCAGGCCAAGGAGGCATTTGCTGTGGCAAGCCAGCGCGCGACGACATTGCAGATCGCGCAGGACACTCTCCAGGCAGAGATGGAGCGGCTCAAGTCAACCATGCAAGAGCCCAAGAAAGACGGCTACGTCAGAATGGAAGGACTCAATGTCAATCCTTGAGCAAGCGCGCGAGCAGGCCAGGCCTCCGCGCGAGAACGCGAGCGCCCGCACGCCAGACGCGGTGTCCCTACCATGCTCGGTGCAGTAGTGCGCTGGGTTGGAGCATTGGCGCGGCGCAGATCGAAGACCCGGATGTATGGATCCGGCCCGGCCACCGTGGTCCTCGCTCCATCCTGCGAGATCGCCAGCGCATCGTCTGGCCGACACGCGTGGGACGGCGGTTCGGGCTCCTGAATCGATCGTCGCGACCGCGCGCTGTGCAGCGACGTCCCAGACCGTGACCGTCGCATCACCGCACCCGGTGACGAGGCGACGACCGCCGCGATTCGAAACGTGTCATCCTGCGAGTCGGGCTACGAGAGCTCGAGGACGTGCATGGCATGGCTGTCGAGCGCGACGTACAGCCCCTCGCGCGCGAGCGCGCTGCCGTCGCGCTCGAAGCGCTGCCCCGACAGCAGGTCGTTGCATGCGATCCTGCGCCGCGCGAGATCGGTCCACCGCAGCTGGATGCGGCCGTCGGCGCGCGCATCGCTCAGGTTGACCGCGACCACGTGGCGGCGGTCCTGGTCCTCCCAGCTCCACGCCAGCAGCCGCTCCGCGCTCGGGTTGTCGGGCCAGCCCCACACCGGGAGCAGCGACCACAGGCCGCGGCGCAGCCCGCCGCCCAGCGCGGCCAGCAGTCGCCCGACGAACGCCTGGAGCTCGCGATCGGGCTGCTCGGACGGCCGGCGGCCGAGCGTGACCGGGACCCGGACCCGGCGGCCGTCGGCCTCGCCCTCGTGGAGCAGCGCGATGCCGGGCAGCGTGAACACGGTGGCGAGCGCGGCGCGGTGCGCGGCGGGGCTCAGCACCGAGGCGGCGCGCGGCTCGTCGTGGTTCTCGACGAACCGGATCGTGCGGCGCTGGGTGGCGATGTCCGCGCCGAGGTGCGCGCGCACGGCCGCGACGTCGATCGCGCCGCCGTGGACGATGCGATCGTAGAGCCGCTTGTCGTAACAGGCGTCGAAGCCCTGCGCGAGCAGCACGGGCTCGAGATCCCAGTACGCCTCGGCCCAGAACTGGAAGTCGGGCCGCGCCGCC
Source organism: Kofleriaceae bacterium (assembly GCA_036265355.1). GTDB lineage: Bacteria > Myxococcota_A > Polyangia > Haliangiales > Haliangiaceae > JABFXX01. The sequence goes on from DATAPF010000409.1 coordinate 4,363, forward strand.
TTGGTCGCGCCGATGATCGTCGGCCAGTAGCCCCGGCCGGCGTCGGGGTGCGGCCCGCCGCGCGCGCGATCGCCCCAGGTCCGCGCGAACACGTCGTCGAGCAGCAGCATGGCCATGTCGCAGCGCACGGCGTCGCACCGCCGCGCCAGGCCGCCGACCAGCTCGACCATCGCGGCGCGCAGCGCGGCGTGGGACGCGTCGAGCTGCAGCACCTCGGGCCACGCCGGAAAGTACGGATCGCGGCCGCAGGCCAGCACGCGGTCTCCGATCCGGAGGAACGCGTGGGGCTCGCGCTCGAGATCGGCGGCGGTGCCCTGCACGAAGTACTCGGGGTGCTCGCGGGCCCAGCGATGGTCGGGTGCGACGTGGTTGGGCACCAGATCGAGCACCAGGCGGACGCCGCGACGCGCGAGCGCCGTCCGCGCCCGCGCCAGGCCATCCTCGCCGCCGAGCCGGCCATCGGCGACGTAGTCGCGGACGCAGTACGCCGACCCGACGACGTCCGCGTCGCCGAACCCCGGCAGGGCCGCCTGGTGCGCCGCGCGCAGGGCCGGGTTCTCGCGCGCGATCTGCGCGCCCATCGGGCTGCGCTGCCACATGCCCATCAGCCACACGGCGTCGATCCCCGGCCGCGCGACGTCGTCCCACACCTCCTCGGGGACATCGGCGAGCGTGAGCTCGCGGCCGCGGCGCGCGCCGAGCTCGGTCAGCCAGGCCCAGGTGAAGATCTCGTGGACAACGGGGTGCTCCGGCCAGGCCTTCACCGCCGCCCTCCGGCCGCCGCGCGGCGGACGGCGCTGCGCGGCAGGCCGAGATACGGGGTCGCCAGGGTGCCCAGCCCGTCGCGCAGGATCGTCTGGGCATCGAGGACGCCGACCAGCTGGATCATCCGCGCGACGACGCCGGTCCATCCGGTCTGGTGCGACGCGCCGAGCCCGGCCCCGTTGTCGCCGTGGAAGTACTCGTAGAACAGGATCAGATCGCGCCAGTGCTCGTCGCGCTGGAACAGCTCGGCGCCGCCGTACACCGGGCGGCGGCCGTCCGCGCCGCGCGTGAACGTGCCGATCAGCCGGTTCGAGATCTCGATCGTCACCTCGAACAGCGTCATCCGTTTGCCCGAGCCGGTCGGGCATTCGACGGTGAACGCGTCGCCGTAGTACGCGTAGTGCTCGAGCAGCGCCCGCAGGATCAGCACGTTGATCGGAAACCACACCGGACCGCGCCAGTTGGAGTTGCCGCCGAACATGCCCGTCGTCGACTCGGCGGCCTCGTACTGCACCTTGTACTCGCGACCCTCGACCCAGAACGAGTACGGGTGCTCGAGGTGCCAGCGCGAGATCGACCGGATGCCGTGCGGGCCGAGGAACCGGGACTCATCGAGCATGCGCGCGAGGATGCGGCGGAGCTTGTCCTCGTTGACCAGCGACAGCAGGTACCGGCCGTTGACGCCCGGCTTCGTCGGATCGGCGACGTTGACCAGCAGGTCGCGGTTGCGCTCGAGGTGGCTCGCCACCGCGGCGCGGAGCCTCGGGAACTTGGCGAGCACCCCGGGCTCGAACACCGTGGTCGCGCACAGCGGCAAGAGGCCGACCAGCGAGCGCACCGCGAGCCGGACGCCGCGACCGTCCGGCAGCCGCAGCACATCGTAGAAGAACCCGTCCTCCTGATCCCACATCTCGTCGGGCCGGTCGCCGACCGGATCGATCGCGCCGGCGATCGAGAAGAACCGCTGCAGGAACTGGAGCACGAAGTCCTCGTACGCCGGATCGCGGTCCGCGAGCAGCAGCGCGAGGTCCAGCATGTTCTGGCTGAACAGCGCCATCCAGGCCGTGCCGTCGGCCTGCTCGAGCCGGCCGCCGGTCGGCAGCGCCGAGCTGCGATCGAACACCCCGATGTTGTCGAGCCCGAGGAACCCACCCTGGAACACGTTGCGGCCGCTCGGATCCTTGCGGTTCACCCACCAGGTGAAGTTCAGCAGCAGCTTGGCGAACGCCTCCTTGAGGAACCGCAGATCGACCTCCTCGCTGTTCGCAGCCGCGGCCCGGTGGACCATCAGCGTGGCGAACGCATGCACCGGCGGGTTCACGTCGCTGAAGTTCCACTCGTAGGCGGGGAGCTGCCCGGTCGGGTGCAGGTACTCCGGCGACAGCATCAGCTCGAGCTGGTTCCGGGTGAAGTCGGGATCCACCATCATCAGCGGGACGGCATGGAACGCGAGGTCCCACGCCGCGTACCACGGGTACTCCCACTTGTCGGGCATCGAGATCACCTGGCCATTGAGCATGTGGAACCACTCCTCGTTGCGCGTCCCGTGCTTGACCGGAGCGCGCAACGGATGTGCGCCACGCTCGCGAAGCCAGGTGTCGACATCGAAGTAGTAATACTGCTTGGTCCACAGCATCCCGGCGAGCGCCTGGCGCATGACCGCGCGGGCGTCGTCGCCGACCGACGGCGGCGTGATCGCGTCGTAGAACTCGTCGGCTTCGGCCCGGCGCGTGGCGAGCATCGCATCGAACCCGGCGAACGGCCGGGCGAGCTCGCCGGGCGCCGCCGCCGACAGCCGGACCCGGTACGACACGCTGCCGTGCGCCGGCACCACGAACCGCACGTGCGCCGCGGCCTTGGTGCCCTCGCCGGCGGGGTTGACCGTATCGATCCGGCCGCCGACCACGTGGTCTCCGATCCCGTCCTTCACGTACCGCGTGGCGTTGTCGGTCCCCCACAGCCGCCGCGCGTTGCTCTCGTTGTCGCAGAACACCAGCTCCCCGCCGGGCTCGGCGTGGAGGTGATACGGCGGCAGCTGGGGATGCTCGGCCCGGACGACCGGAGCGTCGCCTGCGATCCGCGACAGCCGGGGGCGCGGATCGTGCGGCGCCCACGACCAGGTGTTGCGGAACCACAGCGTCGGCAACAGGTGGATCGGCGCCGCCTCGGCGCCGCGGTTGTGCACCGTGATCCGGCACAGCACGTCGAGCGGCGCGGCCTTGGCGTACTCGACCTCGACGTCGAAGTACCGGCCGCCGGCGAACACCCCGGTATCGATCAGCTCGTACTCGAACTCGTGGCGCGATCGGTGGGCATTCTCATGCACCAGCGCGTCATAGGGAAACGCCGCCTGCGGATACTTGTACAGCCAGCGCTGGTAGGCGTGCGTCGGGAGGTTGTCGACATAGAAGTAGTACTCCTTGACGTCCTCGCCGTGATTGCCCTGGCCGTTGGTGAGCCCGAACAGCCGCTCCTTGAGGATCGGATCGCGCTCGTTCCACAGCGCGAGCGCGAAGCACAGGCGCTGCTGATCGTCGGAGATCCCCGCGAGCCCATCCTCGCCCCAGCGGTAGGCGCGGGAGCGCGCCTGATCGTGCGTGAAGTACGCCCACGCATCGCCGTTGTCACTGTAGTCCTCGCGCACCGTGCCCCACTGCCGCTCGCTCAGATAGGGCCCCCACGTGCGCCAGCCGACGCCCGAACGCGTCTCGTGCAGCCGCTTGTGCTCGACAGTCCGCTCTGTCATGACCGATCTCCCTTCGCGTGGCTCATCCGAGCCCGACGGAGTCAGCGGCAGCAAGCGCCATGCCGCGGCGTCCACGATCCTCGTCGTGCGCCGTGGATCCAGCGATCACGAATCGGCCAGCACGTCCGCGATGCTCGCAGCATGCACGGCGCGAGCATGCCACCGCTCCAGCCGTCGAAGATCTTGCTCCTCGACGATCCGGGCCCGGTCCGCTGCCTCGAGTGGGATGCCGCGCGCATCGAGCACCTGGAGCAGCAGCCTCTGCGCCCCTTCCACCAGCCCCTCCGCTCTGCCCTCCGCTCTGCCCTCCGCTCTGCCCTCCGCTTTGCCTTTCCGATGGCTGGCGGCCTTCTCCGCTGCGATGACCGGATTGTTCTTGGCGATCAGCGCGCGTGCGATCGCATCGTCCATGATCGCCGCCTTGACCAGCGGCTCGATCGCCAGCCCGACTGCCAGCACGGGGTCCTCGATGCGCGCGGCGATGTCCAGCAGCCGCCACGCGTCCAGGCCGCTCGACCACTCCATCGCCCGGTTGCGCTCGACATCGATCGCGAACACACGGCGGACGCCGCGCGCCGACAGCCGCCCCGCCTTGTCGGCCGCATCGGCCAGCGACTGGGTGCTGACGACCTCGAACGCCAGCTCCGCGACCCGCCGCCGCCCGGTCGCGGGATCTCTCGCGCGCGGATACACGCTGATGTCCGGCGCGATATCGGTGGTCCGCGACACCCGGGTCAGCACCTCGGTCGCGACCGCGAACTCGGGGCGAACACAGGCCTCGATCAGCGCCGAGGCCGTCGCCTGCCGCTCACCGTGCGGGGGATCCGAGGGAGGCACGTAGACTAGCTCCCCGTCGACCATCTCGTACGGAGTCCCGGGCGCCACCAGGCGCTCATCCACCGGCGGCAGCTCGTCCACCGGTGACAGCTCGACCTCGGCCTGGATCGGCTTCGACAACACCATGGTTCAGCATACCTCCGCAGAGCCCGGGGAACGATCGCGAGGGAACATCGATGGAAAGCCACGCCGCGGACCCACAGCAAGCGCTGAGCCGAACCAACCCCTCGAGATCACACGGCCCGTTGTCCGGAGTGGCCGGTATCCGCCCGGGATCGTCCGAGATCCGGACAGATCCCGGACAGCGTCGCGGCACGGGATCGCCTCGACGCTGATCGCTCAGGGCGCCAGCGTGATCGTCAGCTCGGTCAGCTCGCCCGCGGTGACGGTCGCGGTACCGTGCCCGGTCCGCGCGGGCTGTCCGGCGCGCGGCGGCAGCCAGGCGGTGACCGCGTGCGGGCCGGCGGACAGGTCGCGGACGAGCGCGTGGCCCGTGGCGTCGGTGACGTGGCCGGGCAGCGCGGCGACGAAGGCGACCTCGGGGTCCGGGGCGTCGGTCTCCAGGGCGTAGATCGCGCCGGCGTCGAGCGCCGCGGTGACGGTGTGGCCGGCGATCGGCAGCTGCACCGGCACCGGCTCGCCCGCGATGAGGTGATCGAGCGCGCCGCGCTTGCGCAGCACGAGCCGCGCGGGGCGGTCGACCGCGCTGGTGATCGCGAGCGCGGCGCCGGCGGCGATCCGCGGCGTCAGCGCGCAGTCCGCGAGGGTGACACGCGCGGTGGGCGGCGCGGCGGGGGCCGGCGCGCCGTCGACGACGACCAGCGCATCGGGGATCCCCCAGGTCGTGGTCGGCGCGACCGACGGCGCCCGCGGCGTGCCGCACGGGGTGCGCCCCGGCGAGCTGCGCGCGGCGACCGGGACGTCGGGCCACTCGACGCGGACCTGGAGATCGCCGGTCGCGCCGCGGGCAGGCGGCCCGGCGGCCCCGGCGTCTCCGGGTGTGGCATCGCCCGGCGCGGCATCGCCCGGCGCGGCATCGCCCGACGCAGTATCGCCGACGAGCGGTGGGCGCGCGGCCTCCTCGGGGCGCGGCTTGCCGCCGCACGCCCCGAGCGCCCCGAGCGAGGTGACCACGGCGAGCGCGGTGACGGCGCCGACCGCGGCGCTCATGTCCGGGCCGACAGCTCCTTGACCGCGGTGACCATCGCGCGCACGTGCTCCGGATCGGTCTCGGGCAGCACGCCGTGCCCGAGGTTGAAGATGTGGCCGGTCGCGCCGGCGCGCGCGAGGATGTCGGCGACCCGGGCGCGGATCTCGCCGGGGCCGGCGAACAGCGCGCCGGGATCGAGATTGCCCTGCAGCGCGACGCCGTCGCCGACCCGGCGGCGAACCTCGTCGATCCCGACCCGCCAGTCGACCCCGAGCACGTCGGCGCCGCTCGATGCGTAGTCGTCGAGGTAGGGCGCGCAGCCGTTGACGAAGTAGATGATCGGCACGCCGCGGCTCGCGACCACCGGCGACGCGCGCAGGAGCTCGATCACCTGCCGCGCGTAGCGCAGCGGGTACTCGCGGAAGTCGCCGGGCGACACGATGCCGCCCCAGCTGTCGAACAGCTGCACGGCGTCGGCGCCGGCGGCGACCTGGGCCTCGAGGAAGCTGGCGCAGGTCCGGGCCAGCTTGTCGAGCAGCGCGTGGGCGCTCGCCGGTGCGCCGAACAGCATCGCCTTGGTGTGGGCGTAGTCCTTGGAGCCGCCGCCCTCGACCGCGTAGGTCAGCATGGTCAGCGGCGCCCCGGCGAAGCCGATCAGCGGCACCCGGCCAGCGAGCGCGGCCTTGATCGTGCGGATGGCCGCCATCACGAACGGCAGCTCGGCCTCGGGATCGGGGACGTGCAGCGCCTCGATCGCCGCGTGGCTGCGGATCGGCGCGGCGATCTTGGGCCCGGCGTCGGGGAACGCGATGTCGATCCCCATCGCCGGCAGCGTGATCAGGATGTCGGAGAACAGGATCGCGGCGTCGAACCCGAACTCGTCGATCGGCTGGAGCGTGACCTCGCATGCGAGATCGGGGCTCCTGCACAGCTCGAGGAACGAGGCCCGCGCGCGCACCGCGCGGTACGCCGGCAGGTAGCGGCCGGCCTGGCGCATCATCCAGATCGGCGTGCGCTCCACGGGTTGCCGGCGACACGCGCGCAGGAACAGAGAATCGGCCATCGCGAGCATCCTACCCGCCGCGGTATACCCGCGCCATGCGTTGGCCTGCCGTCCTCGCCGTTGTCGCCGGGCTGGCCGGCTGTGGCGAGAACGCGGCGAGCGCGCCGTTCGACGGCCTGCCGCTCGATGGCGACTTCACGGTCGGGGTCGACGCGCCGGTCCACGTCGCCCGCGACCGCTACGGCACGGCGCACATCCTGGCCGGCTCGCTCGGCGACGCCGCGTTCGTCCAGGGCTACGTGACGGCGCATGACCGGCTGCCGCAGATGGACGTCCTGCGCCGGCTGGGCGACGGCACGCTCGCCGAGCTGTACGGCGCGCTCGATCCGTCGGTGATCGACCTCGATCTGGAGATCCGCCTGCACCGGATGGCGCAGCAGGCGGCCGCGACGCTCGAGCGGATGCAGTCGGCGACGGCGCCCGCGGTCGACCGCGATGTCGTGCAGCTCGTGGAGCGGTTCGCCGACGGCGTGAACGCCTACGTCCGCGACCTGGAGCGCGGCTACTGGACGATCGATCCCGGCCTGCTCGCCGGCTTCGACCCGGCGACGTTCCGGCCGTGGTCGCCGGTCGACTCGCTGGTGGTGGTCCGGTTCGAGGCGTTCTCGCAATCGTGGTCGGCGCCGCGCGAGATCGACGCGACCGAGCTGTACCAGAAGCTGCGCGCGACGTTCGACGGCGCGGACCCCGGCAACCCGGCCGCGGTGGCGCGCCGCGGGATCTCGCGCGACCTGCTGCGGCTGACGCCGGTCGGCACCGTGTCGACGATCGCCGGGTTCCCCAACGTCGCGGTCGACACCGGCTCGCGCTCCGACGGCAGCGACCCATCGCCGCCCGCGGCCGGACGCCCGCCGATCGCTCCGTTCGCCGCTCCGTTCGCCGCCCCGCCGCGTCCCACCGTCCCGCAGGCGGTGCTCGACGCCGCGCGCGCGTTCTTCGCCCCCCCCGCCCCCGGGGGCGCGATCGCCGCGCTCGGCCCGCTTGCGTTCGGCCCACCGCGCGCCGGTGGCAACGCCTGGGCGGTCGGCCCCGCGCTCGCCGGCACCGGGCATGCCCTGCTCGCGGCCGACCTCCAGCTCCCGCTGACCAACCCGGCGATGCTCTATCCGATCCACCTGATCGTGCAGCGCGGCCCGGACGACTCGGGCGCTCCGCCGCCGGCCGAGCCCGATCTCGACGTGCTCGGCGTCACCCTGCCCGGCATCCCGGGCGTCCTGATCGGCTCGAACCGCCACCTCGCGTGGGCGGCCACCGCGGCCGGCCACGACGTCGACGACGTCTACCTCGAGCAGATCGCGCCCTGCGGGGGCGGCGGCGACTGCGTCGCATGGACGGATCCCGGCGATCCCGGCGGCACCCCGCGCAGCGTGCCGATCGAGACCTTCACCGCGGACATCCAGATCGGCACGCTCGGCGCGATCACCGGGCACACGATGGCGAGCTACGAGCTCGTGCCGCACCACGGGCCGATCGTCCCGGCGATCGATCGCACCCGGCACGCGCTGATCGCGCGCACCGCGCCGGCGGCGCTGTCGATCCGATCGACGGGCGACGGACCGAGCTTCGAGCTCCGCGCGCTCTACCAGCTGGCGCGCGCGGGCGATGTCCATGCGGGGTTCGCCGCGCTCGCCGACAGCGCGCGCGGCCGGAGCTGGACGCTGATCGACGACCAGCAGCACATCGGCTGGACCACCCAGGCGCAGATCCCGCTGCGCCCGCCGGGCGCCTACGCCTGGGACCCGCTGGTCCGGCAGGACGCCCTGGCGCCGTTCTTCGTGCTGCCGGGCGACGGCACCGCCGACTGGATCGCAGGCGCCGTGCTGTCACCGCGCTACATTCCCCATGCCGTGGACCCCGCGCAGGGCACCCTGATCACCGCCAACGCCGATCCGGTCGGCGCGACGTTCGATGGCCGGCCGCTCGATCAGGCAACCACCGACGGCCAGCCGCTGTACGTCGGGGTGGCCTACGACGCCGGGCTCCGCGAGGATCGCATCGCGGCGCTGGTCGGGTCCGGCGGCGCGGGTGGCGCGATGACACCGGCGATCACGCCGGCGATCACGATCGACGACATGGCGCGGATCCAGCGCGACACCCGGTCCACCGTCGGCGCGCGGCTCACCCCGGCGATCCGTGCCGCGCTCGCCCGGCTCGACAGCCCGGCCGGCACCCCCGGCGATCTGGCGCCGTACGTCGCGGCGCTGCCGGCGGCCGACCGGGCGCGCCTGGCCACCGCCCGGACGCTGTTCGACGGCTGGACGTTTGCAACCCCGCCGGCGGCGGAACCGAGCGACCCGCCCGACCCTGACTCGGCGGCGACCGCGGTGTTCCACACCTGGATGCACTTCTTCATCCAGCGCACGCTGGCCGACGAGCTCGCCGCGGTCGACTTCGACGTGTGGCGGCTCGACGACGGTCAGCTGCTCCGCATCGTCGATGCGCTGCTCGACGACCCGAAGTCGCTGGTGACCAGCCCGGCGACCCAGCAGCCGATCCTGTGCGACGACTACGCCGCGCCCGGCCCCGACGTCAGCTGCACCGTGCAGGTCCTCGCGGCGCTGGTCGACGCGATGACCTACCTGGAGTCGCCGAGCGGGTTCGGCACCGCGGACCCGCAGGGCTGGCGGTGGGGCAAGCTCCACCGGCTCGCGATCGCCCCGCTGGCCTCGGGCGCCGGTGGCGCCGGCGCGGCGCTCGGCCTGCCCGCGCCGGGCGACCCCGACCCCGCCGGGTTTCCGCGCGCCGGCGACGGCTTCACGCTGAACCGGGCCGACCCCGGCTGGTCGGATCTCGACTTCTCCGAGCTCGCCGGCCCGGCGCACCGGCTGGTCGTCGAGGCCCGCGCGGGGCGGCCGATCGCGGTGCGCTGGGCGCTGCCCGGCGGCGCGATCCAGGACCGCCGATCGCCGCACTACCGCGATCTGCTCGACCGCTTCTACCTCACCGACCAGCTGTTCGACGCGCCCTCGTCGATCGACGAGATCGTCGCAGCCGGTGAGTCGCGCTGGGTATTTCACTGATGGAGCTGTCCGCGATCCTGATCTCGCCCCACGGGGTGGCCGGTCCGCTGCGCGACCTGATGGACCGGCTCGGCAGCGTCGGCGTCGAGATCACCATCGTCGACGAGATCGCGACCGCGGTCGAGGTCAGCCGGCGCCACATCACGCCGCCGGCGATCCTGCTCGACCTCCGCGAGTTCGGCGCCGGCGAGGTCGAGGACCAGCAGGCCGCGAGTGACGCGATCCGCCGCACCCTCGAGCGGTTGCCCCACGCGCTGCCGATCGTGGTCACCAGCGAAGCCGATCCGATGCTGATCCTCAGCACCGTCCGGGCCGGGGCCGGCGACGTGATCGACCTCCAGCTCGAGGGCACCGCGGCCGCCCGCGCGGTGGTCCAGCGGATCTGCGAGCGCCAGGGCGCGCGCGCCGCCGAGCGGGCGCGGATCGCGTCGCAGCGCGACATGATCGAGGAGCTGCTCAAGGACCTGATCCGGACCGAGCGGCGCTCGATCGACGCCGAGGAAGCGCTCGCCGCCCACGCCCGCACCGCCGGCGAATCCGAGGTCGCGATCGAGAGCCGGCCGCCCGCCGTGCTGCTGATCGAGCACGAGCGCGCGATCGCCGACGAGCTCGCCGACCAGCTGGAGGCCGCCGGGATCGCGACGTTCGCCTACCTCACCGGCGAGGAGGCGCTGCGCGAGGCCGAGGCGCTGGCGCACTCGACCGGGCTCGATCTCGCGGTGGTCGCCGCCCAGCTGCCCGGGATCGACGGGCTGGAGACCGTGCGCCGGCTGCGCGCCCGGATCCAGGGCCTCCCGGCTTTTCTGATGACGTCAGCCCACGACGGTGAGCTCGCCGCGCACGCCGCCGAGCTCGGCGTCGTCGGGCTGGTCCGCAAGCCGCTGGCGGACCTCCGCGACGTGGTCGACCGGCTGTGCCGGATCGCCCGGGACTCGCTGCACCACACGCGCGAGCACGTCTACCTGCAGCGGATCAAGGAGCGCCACGAGCGCGTCCTGGCGAGGTACCGAACGTTGCCACGCGAACCGTGATCGGCCTATGATCTCGAGTGGATTTGCATGGCTGAGGGCGCGCTCTCGATCAAGCTCCGGTGCGCCTCGTGGCAGCAGCTCGCCACGATCTACAAGCGCGACCTGAGCCACGGCACGATGTTCCTGCGCGCGGTCACCCCGCCGGCGGTCGGGACGGCCGTGCGCATCGACCTCACGCTGCCCAGCGCGACGGTGATCGCGCTCGACGGCGTGGTCGCCGCCCATGTCCAGGACCCGCAGCGCGGCGCCGGCATCGAGCTCACGCTGTCGCCGATCCCGGCGAGCTCGGTGTGGCTGATCGAGAGCGCGCTCGCCTCGGAAGCCCGCCGGCGCGCGACGCCGGTGCGCGGCGTTCCGGTCCTCGGCGCCAACCCGGTCAGCGGCGCGTTCCCGACGCTCGAGCCGGCCCCGGGGGTCCCGGCGGCTGCCCCGATCTCGGTCAGCGCCGCGATCAGCGCCCCGTCCAGCGCCGCGTCCAGCCCGTCGTCGGGCCGCTCGGCGAGCGCCGCGATCAGCGCCTCGGTCCCCGCGATCCACGACCACGCCGACGTCGCGGTCGCCGAGCAGGACCTGGTCAAGGCGCTGGTCTCGGAGGCCGAGTCGCTCAAGAAGCTCAACCCGTTCCTCGTGCTCGGCGTCGGCTACGAGGCCGGCGATGCCGAGGTCCGCGCCGCGTTCGGCGAGCTGACCAAGCGCTATCACCCGGACCGCTTCGCGCGCTACGAGTCGATCGAGCTGCGCCAGCTCGCCGCCGAGATCTTCATCCTGATCCGCGACGCCTACCGCCGGCTCGGCGATGCCACCGGCCGCGCCCAGGTGCTGCAGTCGCTCGGCAAGTCCGCGCCGCCGCCGCGTGCGGTCCCGGCGCCGGGCCGCGCGCCGTCGGTGCCTCCGCTGCGCGCGACCCAGCGCGTCCCCGTCCCCGGCGCCCCGGTCGCGCCGATGCTGACCGTGCCGGTGCCGGCGGTGCTCCGGCCGCCCGCCGCGCTCCGCCGCGACGCGCGGCACCCGACGACCGGGGATCTCGCCGCGCCGGCAGCCACGGTGCCCCCATCCCCGGCGGCCCCGGCGGCCCCGGCGGCCCCCGCGGCCCCCGCGGGATCGACGACACCGCCGCTGGCCCGTGCGCCGTCGATCCCGCCCGCCGACCGCAAGGTCGCCGCGTCCCCGTTCGCCCAGCCCCAGCAGGCGCCGGTGTTGCCGGCGTCGACCGATCTCTCCGAGCTCGCGGCGCTCGAGGATCGGATCGACCAGGGCCGGCTCGACGAGGCGCTCGCCGGCTACCGGATGCTCGCCAAGCGCCACGCCCACGACCGCAACGTCCGCGCCGGGGTCGAGCTGTGCGAGGGCCTGCTCGCGCTCGCCGCGCGCGACCGGCCCCTAGCCGCGCAGCGGTTCGAGACCGCGCTCGAGATCGATCCGTCGAACGAGCGCGCGGCGCGCGAGCTCGCCGACATGCGGCGCCAGGCCACCCACGAGCGCAAGGGCTTGCTCAGCCGGCTGATGGGCAAGAAGGAGCCGTAGCCGGATGTCACGCATCATCGGCATCGATCTCGGAACCACCAACTCGTGCGTCGCGGTGCTCGACGACCGGGGCCAGCCCCGGATCCTGGCCGGCGCCGACGGAGAGCGGATCATCCCGTCGTGGGTCAGCTGGGTGGAGTCCGGCCAGGTCGCGGTCGGTGCGCGCGCCCGCCGCCAGGGCGTGACCAACGCCGCGGCGACGGTGTTCGGCGCCAAGCGGCTGATCGGCCGCAAGGTCAACGCCGACGACGTGTCGTGGTTCGCCCGGCTGGCGCCGTTCCGGATCGTCGCGGCGCCCAACGGCGACGCCTGGGTCCGGATCCACGGCCAGCCGATCTCGCCCCAGGAGATCGCGTCCCACATCCTGCGCGCGGTGCGCAAGGTCGCCGAGGACGCGCTCGGCGAGCCGGTGACGCGCGCGGTGGTGACCGTCCCGGCCTACTTCGACGACGCCCAGCGCCAGGCGACCCGCGACGCCGGCCAGATCGCCGGGCTCGACGTGGTCCGGATCCTCAACGAGCCGACCGCGGCCGCGCTCGCGTACGGCGCGCACCGCGGGTCGGGCGGGCGCCGGGTGATCGCGGTGTTCGACCTCGGCGGCGGCACGTTCGACATCTCGATCATGAGCGTCGACCACGGGATCTTCGAGGTCCTGGCGACCGGCGGCGACAGCGCGCTCGGCGGCGAGGACTGGGATCGCCGGGTGCTGGAGCGCCTGGTCGACGAGGTGTTCGACCAGCACCGCGTCGACCTCACCGCGATCCCGGTCGCGCTGTCGCGGCTGCGCGACGCCTGCGAGGCCGCCAAGAGGACGCTGTCGGTCGACCGCGAGGCCCGGATCAACCTGCCGTTCTTGGCCAACGACGGCCACGGCGCCCCGATCAACTACGAGCGCACGGTGACCCGCGAGCTGTTCGAGACCGCGACCCGCGACCTGCTCGACCGGCTCGAGCCGCCGTGCCGGCGCGCGCTTGCCGACGCCCGGCTGACCGCGGCCGAGGTCGAGGACGTCCTCCTGGTCGGCGGGATGACCCGGTGGCCGGCGGTCGCCGAGGTCGTCGAGCGCGTGTTCCACAGAAAGCCGTCGCGCGGCGCCAACCCCGACGAGGTCGTCGCGCTGGGCGCCGCGCAGTACGCCGGGATCCTCGCCGGGACGTCCGACGACGCCGCGCTGCTCGACGTCACGCCCCACGATCTCGGCATCAAGGTCGGCGACTCGCAGTTCGCGGTCGTCCTGCCGCGCAACTCGATGCTGCCGGTCCGCGCCCGGCGGGTGTTCAAGACCACGGAGGACAACCAGCGGTTCGTGACGATCGAGCTCTACCAGGGCGACTCGACCGACGTCGGCAACAACCGCAAGCTCGGCCAGATCGTGCTCGACGACCTGCCGGCCGGCCCGGCCGGCGCGACCCGCGTCGAGCTGGTGATGACCGCCGACGTCGAGTCGATCCTCTCGGTGACCGCGCGCGAGCTCAAGACCGGCCGGGCGGCCAGCGTCACGGTCCGGCCGTCCGGCGGCCTGTCGCAGCGCGAGATGATCGAGATCATCAACCGGCGGCGCCAGGAGAACGCGGCGCTCGGCGTGCCGCCCGAGCCGCTCGGCGGCGCGGTGCGCGTCACCACGCGCGATCAGGTCGTGACCAAGCCCGACGACCCCGACGGCACGCCATGACCGTCGATCCCGCCGTGCTCAAGGTCGCCGATGCGGTCGGCGCGCTGATCGAGGCCTGGGGGTTTCGCCGCAACATGGGCCGGATGTGGGCGGTGCTCTACCTCGAGGACCACCCGCTGACCGCCGCCGACCTCGGCGACCGGCTCGGGCTGTCGACCGGCGCGGTGTCGATGCTGGTCAACGAGCTGGTCCAGTGGGGGATCATCAAGAAGACCTGGGTGGTCGGCGAGCGCCGCGAGCACTTCGAGGCCGAGACCAGCATCTGGAAGATGATCTCGCGGGTGTTCCGCGAGCGCGAGCTGCGCTGGATCCGCACCGCGCACGAGGCGTTCGCCGAGGCCGGTCGCGAGCTCGAGGCGGGCGAGCAAAGCGAGCCGGGGGGTGGGGACCCCGCCGGCTCTGCCGGTGGGGCGGGGGGCAACGCCCCCCGTGGGATCGACGATACCCGCCACCAGCTGATCGCCGGCCGGGTCGCCGGGCTGACCCAGCTCGCCCAGGTCGGCGCCCACCTGCTCGAGACCATGCTGCAGGGCGAGGCGGTCGACTCGCTGCCGATCAAGCAGCTCGGCGAGCTCGCGGCGATCGCGCGCCCGCCCACCGATCCGGACAAGCCATGATCCGCGCGCGCGAGCTGACCAAGCACTTCCGGGTCCACAAGCGGCCGCCCGGCCTCGCGGCCGCGCTGCGCTCGCTGGTCCACCGCCGCTACGACGTCGTCAAGGCGGTCGATGGCGTCAGCTTCACGATCGAGCGCGGCGAGCGGGTCGGCTTCCTCGGGCCCAACGGCGCGGGCAAGACCACGACGCTCAAGGTGCTGTCCGGCCTGCTCCACCCGACCAGCGGCGAGGTCTCGGTCGAGGACCACGTGCCGTTCCGCCGCCAGGCCAGCTTCCTGGGCAAGATCACGCTGGTCATGGGCCAGAAGTCGCAGCTGATCTGGGACCTGCCGCCGGCCGAGACCTACGCGATGAACCGCGCGGTGTTCGACGTGCCCGCGGACCGCTTCGAGCGCACGCTCGCCGAGCTGACCGAGCTGCTCGAGCTCGCGCCGCTGCTCGACAAGCCGACCCGCCAGCTGTCGCTCGGCGAGCGTATGAAGTGCGAGCTCGCCGCCGCGCTGCTCCACCAGCCGACCACGCTGTTCCTCGACGAGCCGACCATCGGGCTCGACGTCGCGATGCAGGTCGCGATCCGCGACTTCGTGCGCAGCTACAACCAGCGCCACGAGGCCACGGTGCTGCTGACCTCGCACTACATGGACGACGTCGTCGCGCTGTGCCCGCGGATCATCGTGATCGACCACGGCAAGCTGATCCACGACGGCGACCTCCGCCAGCTGATCAAGGCGCGCGACCCCGACAAGCGGGTGTCGTTCACGCTGACCCGGCCGATCGGCGACGACGAGCTCGCCCGGCTCGGCGCGCTGCTGGTCCGCGACGGCCAGCGCATCACGCTGCGGGTCGCCGAGCGCGAGGTCGCCGGCGTGATCGGCCGGCTGCTCGGCGAGCTCGGCGCCGCCGACCTGGCGATCGAGGACCCGCCGCTCGAGGACGTGCTGCGCGCGATGTTCGGCGAGCAGCGCCGCGCCCAGGCCGAGACCCAGGCCGAGACCCACGCCGAGACCGCGTCATGAGCGCCGCGCCGTGGCGCACGCTGCGCGCGCTGCCCACGCTGTGGCGGGTCGGCGTCGCCGAGACCCTGGCGTACCGCGCCGAGTTCCTGGTCTGGATCCTGACCACGACCCAGCCGCTGATCATGCTCGGGCTGTGGACCAGCGTCGCGCGGCTCCAGCCGTTCACGAACTACTCGGCGGCCGACTTCGTCACGTACTTCCTCGCCGCGCTGATCGTCCGCCAGCTGACCGGCAACTGGGTCGCGTGGCAGATCAGCGAGGAGGTCCGGTCCGGTGCGATGGCGATGCGGTTGCTCCGCCCGATCCACCCGTTCGTCGCCTATGCGGCGAGCCACGTCGCGGCGATCCCGTTCCGCTCGATCATCGCGCTGCCGGTCGCGGTGATCCTGCTCGCCAGCTCGGGCGGCGGCGCGCTGACCACCGATCCGGCCCGGCTCGCGCTGGTCGTGCCGTCGATCGCGCTGGCCTGGCTGATCACGTTCGCGCTGATGTTCA
>DATAPF010000410.1:0-4218 GCA_036265355.1 Kofleriaceae bacterium
GGGCGAGCGCGGCCTCGTCGTCGCCCGTCCACGGGGCGAGCGCCGCGGCGAGCGCGCGCACCGGATTGCGGCTGGGGACGACCTCGACGCACGACCAGCCACCGTGCTCGGCCAGCCAGGGCAGCACGCCGGCCCGGCACAGCGATGACTTGCCGGTCCCCGAGTCACCGCCGACCACGACGAACGGCTCGAGCTGCACGCGGTCGACCAGCTCGCGGACCTCGATCCGGCGCCCGAAGAACACGGCCGCGTGCGCCGACTCGAACGCGGCCAGGCCGCGGTACGGGTTGCCGTCGGGAGCGCTCGCCGACGCCGGCGGCACCGCGGTGTCCTCCAGCGCGACCAGCAGCGCGTCCGCCGACGCGAACCGCGCGCGCGGATCGCGCTCGACCAGGCGATCGACGACCGCGGCCAGCGCGGGTTCGACCTCCGGCGCGACGTCGATAAGCCGCGGGATGCTGCGGGACTGGATCAGGTCCGGGAGCTGGTTCAGCCCGACGTCGCGATACGGCGCCGTGCCGGCGAGCAGCTCGTAGAGCAGGATGCCGAGCGAGTACAGATCCGAGCGCCGGGTCGCGGGCTCGCCGCGCCAGACCTCGGGCGCCATGTAGACCGGCGTGCCGACCACCTGCACGACCGGACCGAGCCCGTCGACCGTCACCACCGAATCGGTCAGCGGCTGGGTGGAGCCGGTCATCAGGACGGCGACATCGACCACGACAGGGCCGGGGCTGCCCGCCGCGCCGCTCGCCGGCACGTGGACGACGGTGGAGTCGTCGGGCGCGGCCCGATCCGCGATCGTGGCCAGGCCGAAGTCGAGCAGCTTGGCGCACCCGTCGTCGGCCAGGATCGCGTTTGCCGGCTTGACGTCGCGGTGCAGGACGCCTCGCCGGTGCGCCGCGGCGAGCCCCCGCGCCAGATCGATCGCGATGTCCAGCACGGGGCGCCACGCCATCGGTCGCGGCAGCTCGTGCAGCGCCCGGCCCTGCACGTACTCCGAGACCAGGTACGGGTGCCCGGCCACCTCGGCGACCCGGTAGATCGCGACGACGTTGGGGTGCTGCAGCCGGGCGATCGCGCGGGCCTCGTCGACGACGCGCGCACGCGCCGCCGGATCCGCCGCCGCCCGCACGAACTTCACGGCGACGTGCCGGTCGAGCAGCGTGTCGTGCGCGAGGTAGACCTGCCCCATCGCGCCGCCTCCGAGCGAACGCACGAGCCGGAACTCGTCAAACTGGTCCGGCGGGCTCCAGGTCGAGCCCAGCATTGCCCGGACCTCGACGGTATCGACCAGGGGCATACGGCTACGACAACATATCCATGCTCCGAAGTCCGCGCGACGGGGAATGATTACCCTCCTGATGTGGCGACTTCACATCTCGCGTGCTCGAATGTGCAGATATCTGCGCGTTCGATCGGTCCGAGCCGCACGTGTCGCACCGACTCGCTGTCCCGCGAAGTGACGAGCGTGTGTCGCTGGCGCTCGCTCCCTCGCAGTGAGGCGTTCGCGCTCGCTTCGCAGTGCGGCGTCGGCGCTCACCCTGAGTGCGTGTTCGGCAGTCGGATCACCGCCACGCGCGCACGTGCACCGCCGGTCAGAACAGATTCGTGATGTAAGCCTCGTTGTAGATCGTGGCGTCCGCCGCCTGACCGAGCACCTGCGCGATGGTGTCGCACACGGTCGCGTTCAGGATCCCCAGGCCCGGCGCGATCAGCCGGCCGGGACAGCCCAGCGCGATCAACGGTCCGTCGAGCAGCCAGCGCGCGTGAGACATGCACACCGCGCCGCTGGTATCCCATCCCGCCTCGAACAGCATCAGCAGCGGCGTCGAGCCGTGGGCCTGGATCGGCCCCGGCGACGGCAGGTTGTCCCACACGTTGACCTCCGTGCCGTCGTGGGTGTGCGAGCTGCCATCCCCGCAGTAGTCGGCGCGCGCCATCCGCGTGCAGGCCCAGTGCGTGGCGGCCATGTCGCCGTAGCCGGTCAGCCACGGCCGGTAGCCCCAGCGGTAGCACTTGCCGACCGCGCCGCTGGTGCAGCCGAACGTGAACAGCGTGCTCGACTCCACCCGGTTGGCATGGCTGTCCCAGATCCCGGTCGTCGGGATCGCGACGTGCTTGCCGTCGATGTCCGCCGGACAGGCGGTCGCCCACGGCTCGGTGTTGTTGACGTTCTGCTCGAGCGTGTAGAGGTAGGTGTGGCCGCTGCTGGTCGGGTCGTAGCCCGACTCCGCCGCGATGTCGGCGATCCGGTACTCGACGAGCACGGTCGCCGGCGGGTTCACGCTGCCGTCGCGCAGCTGGGCGATCAGGTGCGCCGACTCGAGATCGGTGCCGCGCAGCGTGACCTGGTTCTGGTCGGCGACCAGCTCGCCCTTCTCGATGTGCACGTTGCTCAGCGCCGCGCCGTTCAGCGTGGCGCCGGCGAACTGGAAGCCCACGAGCGTCATGCCCTGGATCGGGGCGCCCTGCAGCTGCACGCCCTGCAGCGCGGTGCCCTGCTGCTCCCAGAGGTCCTGTTCACCGGAGGCGGACCGGTCCGGCGCGGACGAACACGCGGACACGCACAGCGCCGCGAGCCATGTGATGCAAGCTCTCGTCATGAAACTACCTCTGGGTAAATCGTGGTGGTTGGAGCGTGACATTCCGTATGCGCGCACGATCAGGGTGGCGTGGCGCACAGCCGCAATCCGATCAGGGTGCCGCGCAGGGTCGGCTCGACGTGCTCGCGGTTCATGCTGCGCGCGCTCAGCACGCCCTGGTACCAGCTACCGCCGCGGATCACCGACGGATCGCCCTCGACCGAGCGCGTCCACTCCCACACGTTGCCGGCCATGTCGTCGGCGCCGACCGGACTGCGCGAGCCGGGGTGCGAGCCGACCTCGTCCGGACCGAACGCGAGCGGCTCCCGGCCGTAGGTGACATCGACGTTCGCGTCGTCCGGCGCGAACGCGTCGCCCGCGGGCCGCGTGCGATCATCGGCTCCGCGGGCCGCGCGCTCCCACTCGTGCTCGTTGCACAGCCGCGCACCCGGGACGCGCCGCGTGCGATCGAGCCAGCTCGCGAACGCGATCGCATCGTCGTACGACACCCCGGACACCGGAAACCGCATCCAGTCCTGATCGGCGCGCTTCGCCCTGCCCTCGTAGTGCAGCCGCTGCCCGGTCTCGGCGGTGTAGGTCCGCGCCGGGGTCGGCGTCAAGCTGAGCCGCCACCGCCCGCCGCCGAGCTCGGCGAGCGTGAGCGAGGACGTCGCCGTCACGAGGTTGTTCGACCGCGGGGTGCGCAGGCGGCGCTCGTCGGGCGCGAGGTCCTCGAGATACTCGATCCACTGGGCGAACGTCACCTCGTACCGGGCGATGAAGTAACCGGGGGTCGTGACCTCGTGGAGCGGCGCCGCGTTGAACACCTGGCGCGCCGCATCCGAGCCCTCGGCGCCGCCGAACAGGAACCGGCCGGACGGCACGTAGAGCATCCCCGGCGGGACCGACGCCGCCGCGGGGAGCGCGATCCGGACCGCCAGGGTCTCGCCGCGCGCCAGCAGGACCGGGAGCCGCGCCGGCGCGTGCCCGGGCGCCTCGAACCCGAGCACCAGCGAGCCGGCAGGCAGGCGGAGCGGCGAGCGCGACGGATCGACTTGCCGGCGCCTGGCGCCGGTCGCCTCGATCCACACCTGGGTCCCGGGCGGGGCGACCGTCAGCTCGACGCGCGCATCGGCGACCAGCGCCGCCCGGTAGCGGCCGTCATCGTACGCGAGCACCCGGGAGGCGAGCTCCTCGGCGAGGTCGCGGCGGCGGTCGCGCTCGGCGCGCGCCAGCCGCTCGAACGTGAGATCCGCCGCCCAGGCGCGCAGGCCGGCGCGCGCCGGATCGAGCAGCAGGATGCTGTCGAGCGCTTCCGAGGCGCCGCGGTACAGGCGCTCCTCGTGCGCCTCCATCGCCTCGACCTCGCTCCACGCCTGCTCGCCCGCGCTCCACTGCCCGGCGTCGAACAGGCCGAACGCGCGATCCCGGGCGACGTCGCGCCGCGCCGCGAGCTGCCGTGCGGCGTACTGGCGGGCCGTCGCCGCGGTCACCTGGTCCGCGATCATCGCCTCGACCTCGCGCCGCGCCCGGTCGCGGACCGCCAGGCCGACCACCACCGCGCCGACCGCCAGCGCCGCGGCGCCGCCGGCGCCGAGCAGCCGCCGGGTCCGGATCGCGCGGGCCGACGCGGCGA
>DATAPF010000411.1:0-11528 GCA_036265355.1 Kofleriaceae bacterium
GACC
Source organism: Kofleriaceae bacterium (assembly GCA_036265355.1). GTDB lineage: Bacteria > Myxococcota_A > Polyangia > Haliangiales > Haliangiaceae > JABFXX01. The sequence continues at coordinate 5 of DATAPF010000411.1, forward strand.
CGCTCGCTCGACGCGCGCGGCGAAGAACCCGGGGCCGCGATCGAGCGCGGACCAGCTCTCGACATACGACTCGTCGAGCGCATGCTCGAACATCCGCCCGTCGCCGGCCGGCTCGATGCGACCGATGTCGGTGCCGCCGCCCGCGGGCTGAAAGTCGATCTCGTGGTGCCAGGTCGCATTCGCGCCATCGACCGTCGTGAACCCGGCGAACCCGTTCTGGTGGGCCAGCGCGGCCAGCTGATCGTCCCCGAGCTCGGCCAGCGACGCGGCCGGCGCGACGTCCGGCCGGTCGCCGGGGATGCGCAGGTCGCCGAACACGCTCGGCGTCTGCACGTAGCGCACGGCGACGCCGGCATCCGGTGCACCGCCATGCCGGCGGATCCAGTCGCGCTGCCAGGCGCCGGTCGGGACCGTCACGGCAGCGACCGCCGCGCGTGGTCCGGCCGGGGGTGAGCAAGCGAGGAGAGCCGCGAACGGGGCGACACAGCGCACGAAGCATAGACCACGAGGTCGCATCGCCGATCAACGTACCCCGGCCCGTGTGCGATAGTCGGCCCATGATCTGGCGAAGCGTGCTCGTGTTTCTGGTCGCGTGCGGCAGCAGTGGTGGTGGCGGCGGGAGCGTCATGCCATTCATCGGTGTGTACACCACGACGTCGCATTCCCGCGCCGAGATGCCGGGAAGCAACGTGTCCTGTACCGATGCGGGCCAGCCCGTGTCCGACGCCTCGCCGTTCTTCCGGCTCGACGTCGACGAGGTGTTCATGGACCCCGACGTGCTGGGCCTCAGCGAGTGCAGCGACGCGACCGCGATGAGCTGTGTCGACCGGGTCGTGACGCTGCGCGCCGGTGGCCCCGGCCTCGAGGACGAGAGCTCCAACACGCAGACCGGCGGCGGCGCGATGTGCCAGCTCTACTACACGCATTCCCAGGCGAAGCTGACCGGCACGACGATCGAGGTCGAGGTGCTCGACAAGTTCGACGCCCCGAACATCTCGGCGAGCGACTGCACGCCGCAGCGCGCCCAGGCGCTGTCGAGCTCGCCGAGCTGCCGCAGCGTCGAGCGCTGGACCGGCACGCGACGATAGCGCGCCGCATCGCCCTGCGGGGTCACCGCGGGCGTGCTCCGGCGCACACGCGGCGGGCACACCGGCGGCGCCCGGCTGTGGACCGCGGGTGTGCGCTTCGGGCTGTAGTGGAATCGATGCGGTGTAACCGAGACATGTCTCCGGCACAGTGACTCCCTGTCTCGGCGGCGACACTGGCCGCCTGCGCAGGCGCCACACCGCGGTTCAGCGCGGCGAGCCGACGAGGCTGATGGTATCCGGACGGGCCATCATGTTAGGATTGTCGGACTCGCGATTGGAGAGCAGTACATGGGTGGCGGAGTTGAACGAAAGCCCGGAGCCAGCAGTCTCGTCCAGACGGCGTACGCCGGAGCCGGTGCGGCCACGCCCGGCAAGCGAACGCTGACGGAACAGCTGCCGGTTGTCGATCGTGCGGCGCCGGATCCCGCCGGCGACGGTCGCACGCGCACGGCGAACGACTTGCTACGCGCGATGGCGCCGCGGTTCGGCATGCCGTTCGATCGGGTGCGCGTGCACGCCGGCGCGACGGGCGAGGCACGCGCCGCGGCGCACGGTGCCCCCGGGGTCGCCGAGGGCGAGCACATCTACCTCGGGCGCGATGTCGATCTCGAGACCGCGGACGGCAAGCGCATCCTTGCGCACGAGATGGCGCACGTCGTCCAGCAGACCGCGCCGCACGATCCCGCGAGCGCGGCCGGCGGTGCGCCGCTCACCACCGATGCGGGCGCGCTCGAGTCCGAGGCCCACGAGATCGGCGATCTCGTCGCGGCGGGCGGCACGGCGGCGCCATCGCTGCGCACCGGCGGCGCGATCGCGCAGGGCTACGGCTCGCCCGAGCACCAGTCGATGGGCAATGACGTGGCCTCGGTCCTCGAGCCCGTCGCGGCGCGCGGCGGCAGCTTTGGCGGTGTATCCGACGCCGAGCGCAAGCAGCAGATCGGATACGAGAACGACTCGAACCACGCCTCGCACCAGCCGGGCTGGGGTCGCGTGCAAGATCTGCCAAAGGGCTACGGCGTCGTCAAGGACCCGCACCTCCAGGAGATGCTTGCGCGCGATCCGTTCACGAAGGACCGCGCGCGCAGCCTCACGATCTCGGTACGCAACTTCAAGATGGAGACCGACGTCGCGGGCCCGTACCTCGCCATCGAGGTCGATCCGAAGACCCAGCAGGCCGCGCGCTACGACGTCCCGGTGTCGCCCGGCGACATGACCGCGATGAACGGCGATCTCTACGGCAGCGTCGAGAACATGCGCAAGGCGCCGGTCTCCGAGCTCGTCGAGCTGCAGAAGCTGCTCGACCTCGAGGCGGCGTGGGAGCGCGGTGGCATGACGGGCGAACCGCCGAACTTCGATTCGCTGTACGACAAGGCCACCGCGTGGCGCGGACAGCCCGTGTACGGCGCGGGCAAGGAGCTCGGCAAGGCGGGCGACGCGACGGGCGGCGACACCTCGAGCTACGTCGATCTGGCGCTCCACAACGAGGCGCACTTCGGCCAGAACACCGACCTGAAGCAGGCCTTCGAGGCGCGGCTCACGGTCGCACTCCCCGAGACCGTGAACGGGCTGTCGGAGTGGAAGCAGGGCAACGCGCAGAGCGGCAGCGAGCTGGCGTGGCTCACCGGACACTCTCGTGCGCTGATCCTCGCGCGCGAGGCGCACGACATCGACCACGGCACGGCGGCGCAGAAGCACAAGGCGCAGCGCGATCACTACGGTCATGAGACCGAGGTGCCCGACACGGGCCTGCTCGATCCGGCGAAGGGCGGCGCGAAGCTGGCGCCCGTGCCGACGACGAACCCGTACAGCGCGCAGGCGCCCGATCCCAAGGCGGGCGTGCCGATCAAGCGCAGCGCGACGGGGCCGCTCACGGCGGCGCAGAAGCTGAACGACGCCTACGTCGAGAACGCAGGTGCGGATCACTACCTGACCGACGCGTTCGCGGCCGGTCACCAGATCGTCCGCACGACGATCGGGGTCGTGCTCGACGAGTTCGTGGCCGACAAGGGTGGCCGGGACAAGTTCCTCGACTACGTGGCCGACAAGATCCAGGACGGCGCGATCGCCGACAAGGAGCACGCCAAGGGCGAGCTCGGCGACTTCCAGGACGCGAGCCGCACGTGGGCCTGGAACATCGCGAAGGGCACGAGCTGGGTCAACCACGTCAAGGACGGCCTGAAGCAGGTGCTCGACGCGAAGATCGACGCGACGAGGATGCGCGGCATCGCCGCGAAGCTCGTGCACGACTACTACAACAAGCGCGGCATGGTCGTGCACAACCGGAAGGGCGCGACGTTCCTCATCAAGGGGGACGGCCACGCGGCCGAGGCGCCCGAGGCGCGCGAGATCATCGCGCTCGCCGTGCTCGCGTCGCGCGATCAGGTCACGCAGCTCGCGGCGACCGGCACGATGCCGAACCCGCTCGACGTCTGGGCCTACACGCCGGAGTTCGACAAGACGCAATTCACGCGGCTCAGCGGGCGCGCGATCCTCGAGCACCAGTTCGCGGATCCGACGTACCTGTGGAACCTGATCAAGGGCTACTTCGCGCTCGGCGACGAGCCTGCGAAGGACAACCGGCAGGAGGTCTCGAAGTACAACCGGGCGCAGCAGGGCGTCGCGAAGCAGCCTGGCAACCGCGACGGCAAGTCGCCCGCGGATGTGGGAACCTCGCCGCTCAAGACATGGTTCGCCAGGCGGCAGGAGTACGTGCGGCAGTTCCAGGGGCAATCCCACCCGGGCAAGCACCACTATCGCGACACGGCCGATGGCGTGACGATCCCCGTGGAAGGCGCGTGACGCGCTGGGCGGCCATGATCGCGGTGGCGTGCGCGTGCGCCTGCGGTCAGCCCGCGCCGGGCCCCGCACCAAGCCCCGCACCAAGGAAGACCATGCACCTCGATCACCGGTTCGACTTCCTGCTCGGCGCGACACGCGACATCTATCGCGCGCACGTCGAGGCCGATGCGGCGCGCGTCGCGCTCGTGCGCGCGGCGCTCCACGAGGACGCGCGCGAGGAGGTGCGGCGCAACGCGATCGTCGCGCTCACCGCCGCGCAGAAGGCGGCCGCGGTCCCCGACTACATCGCGGCGCTCGACGACCCGGCGCCGTTCGTGGCGTCGGAGGCCGCCGCCGCCCTCGCGACGTACGGCCCCGCGTCGGTCTCGGGCCCCGCGAACGAGCCCGCCCTGGCGGCCCTGCGCGGTCACGCGCCGCGCCTGCGCGAGCTGCTCGGCGCGCCGCTCGAGACCGCGCGGTTCAACGCGCTGTCCGCCCTCGTCGCGATCGCCGACCCGGACACCGCGCTCGCGACCGTGCTCGGCGACGAGTCCGCGCTCGTGCGCCGCGAGGCGCTCGAGCTCGCCGGCGTGCGCATGCTCGGCGCCGGCGATGTCGCGGCGCTCGGTGCGTTCGCCGCGCGGGATCCCGACGCGCAGCTTCGCGTGCTGGCCGTGAACCTCGTCGCCGCCCGCGCGCCGCAGCTCGCGCTTCCCGTGCTCGCCGCCGCGCTCGCCCGCGGCGACGTGGATCGCTCGACCGCCAACCTCGTGGCGGACACCCAGCTCGTCGCGCTCGTCCCCGCGATCCTCGCGTACCTGAAGGCGAACCCCAAGGAGCCGTACTTCTTCGCGACGCTCGCCGCGTTCGGCGCGACCTGCGCCGCGAAGACGATCGCGCAGCTCGCGAACGGCCCGTGGAACGAAGCGTTCGCCGTCGACGCGCTCGCCAAGCTCTCGGGCCACGCCGACTGGCCGCGCGACAAGCTGTTCGCGTGGGCGAACGCGCAGCGCGAGTCGGGCCCGCCCTGCACACCGTGAACCCGCGCACGTTCCATCCTCGATGCGGGAGCGCCTGGTCCTCGAGGCTCGGCGTCACACGCCAGCGTGATCGGCGTCGAGCCTGGCGGCAAAGCCTTCTCCGGTCGGGGCGATGACGATCGCGAGTCGCTCGGTCGCGGTCGTGAGCACGCACACCGGCGTCCCGGCGCGTGCCCAGTCGCGAATGCGGCGGACGGATCCGGAGTAGCGCTGTGTGCCGCGTTCGCCGATCACGTCGATGTCGAGCACGGTGTGGCAGGACTCGGAGCGGGCGAGCCGCACCGCCGCATCGACGATGACCCCGTCGGTCACGACGCCATCCCGAGCGACGCGGCCGAACGCGGCGCGCCGCCGCCGCGCCCACCCCACGAACAGCCAGATCGACACCGGGGCGGCGATCGCGAAGCCGAGCCCACACATGCCGAACAGCCGGAGCGCCGACGCGGCGTCCCAGAATGTGGGCTCGGCATTCATGGCAATGATCAGAAACGGAACCCCGAGCCCCAGCAGCGTGTAGATCGCCACGTAGACGGCGAATCCATCGCTGGGGGCGTGCCGGCGGATCACGGCCGCAACGACCTCGTCGGTCCTCGGCGGGAGCGCGGCGAGGTCGATCGGGGGCTCGTGCTTCGCGGCGCTCGACCGCGCCGGCGCCATGGGGCTCACGAAGCGCCACAGCCAGAACGCCACCGCGGTCAGCGTCAGCAGGATGCCAAACACACCGAGCTTGAGACCCCGGGCCGACGCGGTGAGATCGAGCACGGCGTCGTACGCGATCGCGGCGAGCGCGGGGGTCTCGGCGATCCACTTCTTCGGCTCCCCCGACAGCCGGCGCAGGTCGCCGTGAAGGATCGTGCCCGATGGCAGGGTGGGCCTGGTCTGGATCAGCAACGCACGCTCGCCGATCCAGCCCACCGCGAACCGGGTATGGACCGTGCCGCTGCTGTCGTGGAACGACCAGGGCAGCGGCTCGATGCGATCGACGCTGACCTCTGCGTCGAGGAATCGCCCCTCCGGGTGCTCGAGGTCCTCGATGCCGACCGGCCTGGCCGGCAGGAAGGGGTACACGGCCGCGATCGGGGCGAGGATCGTGATGAGGAGCAATAGCCAGTCACGGCGCACCCGCGCGAGGACGTCCATGGACGGGCATCCTACCCGTGCCGATGCGCACGCTGCACTGCCGCACGGCGAGGCGGCAGGACGATCCGGACCTGGAGCGACGAACGTACCAGAACCACTACTGATTCGTGGGCGTTGTCGCTTGCACGGTCCGATCCGTCGCGCTGGAAGCCGGCGTACCCGGCCTACGTGCCGTTCCTGGCCACGGACGACGCCGACGGGCTCTGGGGCGCCCGGCTGGTGATGCGGTTCACCCGGGCCCAGCTCCACGCCGCGGTCGAGGCCGCCCAGCTGTCCGATCCGCGCTCGGTCGAGTACCTCACCGACATGCTGGTCGAGCGCCAGCGCGCCACCGGCCTCACCTGGTTCAGCCGGCTCGATCCGCTCGACCACTTCGCGATCGCCGCCGGTCCGGAGGGCGCCACGCTGACGTTCGACGACCTGGCGCTGGTATACCGCCTGCGCGACGACGCGGCGACGATCCACTACCGGGTGACCGCGCTGGACCGCGATGGACATCCGATCGCCGCTGCCGTCGTGGGCCGGGCCGATCCGGACGGTCATGCGTCAGTCGGCGCGATCGCGCTGGCGTCCGGTCGCGACGGCTACACCATGCTGCGCATCACCACCACGCGGCCGGGCACGCGGCCGCCGACCGTCGTCCACGTCGCACGTGACCCGGGCTCGCAGCAGCTGCGCGTGATCGGGATCTGGCGCCAGCCATCGCGCTGACCGGCGGCCGGCCCTCGGGTCACAGCTCCTGGCCGCTCTTGCCTCGAATCGAGATCTGTCGGCGAACCGCGCCTCGCCGGCTCGTCGCGTGGCTGCCCAGGTCGTGAGCGAGCCTGGCACACGTGGCACGTTCCCATGACCGGCCGCGGAATGTGTCGCGCGCTTCGGCCGGCGCGGGTGCTCCGACCCGGTGCGCTGTTCTCGCCAGGTCTCCGGATCTTCGGCCGGCCGCGGTGCCGACGGTCCCGCACGCCGACGCTTGCCGCGATGACGGCATGCTGGTTGCTCAGGAGGTCGCTGACCCGACGCCATGCGCCGGCCATGAAAGGACACGACATCATGAAGCGCCAATCCCGCAAGAAGCTGAACCTCGACAAGACCACCATCGCGACCCTGAGCTCGAAGGAGCTGAACAACGCCGTCGGTGGTGCGCTGCCTCCCACCAAGCAAACGCACTGCGGCACCGAGTGCGAGGCGACCAACTTCTGCCTGTAACGAGAACCGGCGGCCCGGTCGGGCCCCGAACGGCGCGTAGAACACGCCGATGCCCGGCTGGGGTCGCAGTCGGTCGTGGTGCCAGCGGGGCCCTGAACATCGAGGCGCTGCAAGTAGCGCGGGTCAGCGTGCGCCGCTGAATGTCGCGGGCCATACTGTCCGGCTCCGTGCCTCGCCTCACCATCGCCACCGTGGCCGACGATCTGATCGGCGAGCTGCGCTACCTCAATGCGCGCCCGCGCGGCGGCACGGAGGTATGTCGCTTGCCAATCCATCGTGTGCGCCTCGCGCCGCTGCTGCGGGATGGGTGGCGGAAGCGCGCGAAGGCCGCCCCGGCGCCCTGATCGGATCGCCGTCGCCATGCTCGCGCCGGCGAGTCACTCGGTCGAATCCGTGCACTCCGGCGCAGACCCGCCCGCACCGCATTCCACGGTCACGCGCTCGTCCGTCACTTCGTCCATGCGTACGTGATGCGCGTACTGCCACCGCAGCTTGTGGTCGACCACGCGCAACGCCACGGTATCGAGCCAGGCCGACATGCCCTCGGCACTGCCGCACGCACTGATCTCGTGAACGAGCCACGTGCCGCGCGCGTCGGTGATCGCGAGGTAACACGTGGGCGGGCTGCACGCGCTCTCGGTGATCGTCACGACCTCGGCGGCGCGGAACGGACCGAGCGACGCGGGCGGCGGCCCGCTGGACGTCATGAGTTTGCCCGGCGCGTGCGCGAGCAGGATTCTCCGACCGGCGAGGACGTGCGCCGCCTGCTCGGCCAGCCCACGCCGTGCGTCGGCCGGGAGCCGGAGCTGGCGACGCTGGAGTCGATCCTCTCGACCTGCATCACCGACTCGGTGGCGCGTGCGGCGAGCGCGGTGGCGCCCCCGGGGATGGGCAAGTCCCGCCTGCGCCGTCAGCAAGCGCGCGGCCGACGACACCAGAAAGCGATATGACTACCAGTCCCGAGCAAACGTACGTCCTCGATGTCATCAACACGCGACTTCACCATGGACCGTACGCGAGCCGCGCCTTGGCTATTGACAGGGGCGGATGCCACTCGGCTCACAGCCGACACCCTTGGTCACCGTGGTGTCACCACCCTGGACGCCTCCGAGCTTGGTGGTCGAGAGCAGGATGACGGTCTCGCGCGACAGCTTGAGCTTGGTCTTGCTGGTCTCGTTCAGCTTCTTCATCGTGAGCTCCTTGAAACGTGTGGTTACAGCAACGGGATCCTTTCCAGATACCACAGACCGCGGCTCCGCGATGGCGATGCTTCGTGTCATGCGCTCCATCGTCGCGCGCCAGCCCAGTGCTCCACCCTGCGGCGATCCGGCGAGCTCGCGAGCGCCTGAGCGCGCTGCAGCGTGCAGTCAGTCCGAGGCTGGACGGACGCGCCGGCGGTCGACATTCCCGGTCAGGAGCGAACCGCCGAGGGCCGCGGCCAGCCCCAGCAGCAGCGCGATCGATAGTCCCAGGAGCGCCTTGCCGGTCGCCTCCGCAGCTTGGAGCGCGGCGGTCGACGCGCGGCTCGCGAGCTCGGAGCCACGCTGGCGGACGTCTTGCCAGCGGGCCTCGATGGTCGTCGCGATCTCTTCTGCGTCGCGCGCGGTCAATGCGGTGTTCTTGGCGAGCGCCGTGACCAGGACCTGCCGATCGATGTCTCCCGTGCGAACCGCGGTACGCAGCGTGTCCTTGGCCGCGGCCTCGAGCTGCGCCGCGGTCACTTCGGGCTTGCCATCGGCACGGAGTCGTTGATTGATCGGTCCGAGCAGGTCGTTGCTATCGATCCCGAGCGAGGAGAGCGTGTCGCGGTCGACGGTGCCAGCGGTGCCCGCCACCGCACCGGCCACCGTGCTCGCCACCTGCCCCCCGGCCGCCACGGCACCGCGCACGAGGCTCGACGCCAGCATCACGAGCATCGTGACGGCAACCAGCGTCGCAACCGACCAGACGAGCCCACCGTGGATCACGCGATTGAGTCGATTGGGCGTGGGCGCGAGGCGACTGACCACCAACCCCCCGACGAACAGCGCGATGATCGGAGCGATCAAGCTCCAGATGCCGGTCCCGATGCCGATCGCGCGCAACGAGCTTGTCTCATTCGGGTCGATCGCGGTCAGCCCGACGCCCATGCCGAACAGATGGAGGACGATCCAGATCCCTGCCGCCATGACCACCCCGCCGACGATCGCGCCCCATCGCGCGTTCGAGGTCAGTCGTGTCCCGTCGACGAGCTGGCTGCGCAACGGTGGTACGGGCTCAGGATCAGGATCGTTGGTGACGGAGGTGGTGGTCATGCACTTCACCCTTGCAACCGACGCGCCCGTGGGCGCGATATCAGCCGCCGCGCGCTTCGACGTCTCGCCGGTGTCGGCCCGGCGAGCACGGTGCACGACTCCTCTTGGTAGTCCGGAGTGCGTCGATGACGTCGGCAGACCGCACTGAAGTGCCAGCTCGCTACACGTTCGCGCACCGGAGCGACGGCACCCGGATCTCGACGTGGTTGCGCGCAAGGCAAGATCGACGAGTTCTTCCAATGACGATCATGCAGGCGCTCCGCGTGCAGCGGATCGTACAGCAGGATGGTCGGGCCTCGTACGCAGCGGGGCCTGTCGCATCGCTGGACACCTGCGAGCAGAGCGGTCAGAGCTTCGCCGTCGGTGGTCCATGGAGCGTCGAGGTTCAACGAGCGCCTGGGACGAGGCGTTCCAGCGGGCTGACGCCGCGGTCGCCGGGTATTGCGCTCGACATCGAGGAGGCGAAGGTGCGGTTCCAGCGCGGCAGCGTGATGGCCGCCCACGCCGACTTGATCCGGCTGTGGCAGGACCGGGCCACGCGTAGAGCGCTCGAGGCGCAAGAATCTAATTGACGCCAGGCATCGCCCGAGCGCTCGAAGGGAAAGACCTTCATGGGTCGAGCACGAGCTGCTTGAGCCGAAACATCGGGCTACGGATCGTGCCGGTGTAGCGGCAGCCATAGGAGCGATAGCCATCCAGCGCGGGATGCCCGTGCGCTACCGCGTCGGCCCGCGTGGGACCACACGCGAGGACACGTGCGGTGTTGTACCTGCTGAGGTCGTGCTCCTGCCAGTCGTGGTCGACCAGGACGACCCACTGATCCGGGTAGCGCTCGCGGATCTGCGGCCAGGTGAGTCGTGGGTTGGTGTCCATCTTGTGATGATGCTCGTCGCCCGTTCGTGGTCAAGTTTTGGAACGCGATGAGCCTGGGACGCTCGTCGGCGCCGCAAGCTCCATGAGGCTGACCGGCCCAGGCCAGCGGCCCCGGTACGTGCGATCCGAGCGCAGCCGCGTCCAACTGGAGTCTGCGATGCCACGCTCGACCACGCTCCTGGTGCTTGGCTTCGCCGCCGTCCTGGCGGCTCCATCCCGCGTGCGCGGGCGGGCCGGACTTCGGTCCGAGCGAAGCAGATCGACCTCGATCCAGAGCAGTTCGCCGTGCTGCGCTGGCATGTCGACCGGCTCGAACAGGAAAGCAAGCGTCGCGATCGCCGAGCGCCCGACATCGCCGCCGCCCAGCGCGGATCGGACCTCGTGTTTCCGGCTGCGCCGACGCGATGGAGCCGCGGCGGCGGGTTCCGCTCACCATCGTGCCTCGATCGGCCATTCGATCGGGTCGCGGAGATCCTCCAGCTCGGCTACAAGGTCTCGCCGCGCTGCATGCGACGGACGTTCCAGGATCTCGCTCGCGCCGCCAGCATCGGCGACATCGTCTGCGTCGATGGAAGGCACATCTCGTCGATCGGGTGCCTGGACGAGTGTGAATAGCCCTCCTTGCGCGGCGAGGTTCGGGTTCGTCGCGGCCGGTGCGCTCAAGAAAGCAACAATTGAATCCTCGCGCGGAGCAAGCCATGTTTCACATCCCACGCAGCGATTAACCACGTCACGCTCAAGCGCCCAGACCGCAAAGCGCGGCGTATCCTCCAATGCAGGAAAGGGGATCTTGATCGCGGCGAAGTAGGCCGCGATCAATGGCTTCACTGTCCAATCGAGCAGCCTCGTCGGGATGCCGTAGTGCTGCGCGAGCGCGAACATGTCGAGCAGCTTGCTCGGCGGGAAGATGTCTGGAAGGTGGGTACCAACGGACATGGTGCCCAGCCGGGGGCGCGGGTCTCGAAGCTGTGGATGATCGCCGGGGATATGATGCCCAAGGTCATCGGCCAAGCCGATGAAGCTGTTGACGTGGTACATCTCGAGCTTCTGAGCCGGTGTTCCAATGTAGTTGGCGAGCAGGAGCGGGTCGACGTTGGGAAAGTCT
>DATAPF010000412.1:0-2794 GCA_036265355.1 Kofleriaceae bacterium
CCAGCCCCAAACCTCGCGGGACGGTTTCTCTTACTGCGTGATACGTGCCAACGCTTACAAGCCGAAGTTGCGCTGGTTCCACCACCTCGAGTGTCCTGTCCAATGGACAACCCACGTGTAGGACCGTCCACTGCAGTGGACACTCTGTTTCAGCATCCGGGCGCGCGTTCGAGCACACCTCAGAGCGAGATCACCGCAACGGTATTCCAGCCAACGATCCGTTGGTGACGGATTTGTGCCGCGACCCCGTCCCCCGTGTCAACTGTAAAACGGGTGTGATTCATGGCGCTGGTAACAGGTACGCCTCCACCGTCTCGCCGAACGACTTCACGTCGATCGGCTTGCTGATGTGCCCCGTGAAGCCCTGGGCCAGGAACCGCTCACGGTCGCCGGCCATCGCCGACGCGGTGAACGCGATCACCGGCATCACCGAGTTGTACTCGCGGATCTCGCGGAGCAGGACCTCCCCGCCGCCGCCGGGGATGTTGATGTCGAGCAGCACGGCGTCGAACTTCACCGAGTCGAGCTGGGCCCGGCCATCGCCGACGCCCGCCGCGCACAGCACGTCGTGACCGCGCAGCACCAGCAGCTCGAACACGAGCCGGCGGCTCCAGAGATCGTCTTCGACAACGAGAATGCGTGCCATCAGGCCACCGGTATCCTCACGGTGAAGGTCGTACCGACGCCGAGCTCGCTCTCGACATCGATCGTCCCACCGTGCATCTCCACCAGTCGTTTGGTCAGTGCGAGCCCCAGCCCCGTACCACCCGGACGGTCGCCCGACGGCAGCGTCAGCTGCTCGAACGAGCGGTACAGTCGAGTCAGATCTCGCGTTGCGATCCCGATCCCGGTGTCCATCACCGCGATCGACACCCGGTCGTCGTCGCGCCGGGCGCGGACCTGGACCCGGCCGCCGCGATCGGTGAACTTCACCGCGTTCGAGATCAGGTTGTAGAGGATCTGGCGCAACCGCACCCGATCGGCGCGCACGTTGGGCACCGCCACGATCGTCGTCGGCTCCAGGATCACCCCGCGCGTCGTCGCCAGCGGTGAGATCGTCGACAGCCCCTCCTCGATCGCGTCGTGGATCGGGACCGACTCCAGCTTCAGCTCGGTCTTGCCCGCCTCGATCTTGGCGAGGTCGAGCACGTCGTTGACCAGCGCGAGCAGGTGCCGGCCGCTCGACGCGACCCCCTCGAGGTACTCGCGCTGCCGCGGCACCAGCGGATCGCGCTCCATCAGCAGCAGATCGGACAGCCCGATCACCGCGGTCAGCGGCGTCCGCAGCTCGTGCGACATGTTCGCGAGGAACTGGCTCTTGGCCTGGCTCGCGGCCTCCGCCGCGTCGCGCGCCCGCTGCAGCTGCTGCTGGGCGTGCCGCTCGGCGGTCACGTCGCGAACGAACGCCACGCGGCCGACCTTGGCGCCGTCCGGCGTACGGACCGGCGTGCTGAACCAGTCCATCAGCGAGCCATCCACCAGCTCGATCTCGTCGCGGACCGTCGCGTCGGTCTCGTACAGCTTGTCGACCCGCATCACGATCGCGTCGGCCGTCTTCACCTTGGTCAGCGCCGCCGCGATCATCATGCGCCGATCGTGCGTCGCCACGACCTCATCGGGGATCCGCCCCATCTCCACGAACCGCCGGTTCACCGCGATCACGCCGTGCTGGTTGTCGACCACCAGGATGCCCTCGTTCGCCGACTCCAGCGTCGCGCGCAGGATCGCATCCTGCTCCGCGCGCTCCGCCTCCGCCTTCTGCTTGAGCTCCTGATACAGCCGCTGCATCTCGCGCGACGAGCTCTCGATCGAGCTCTCCAGCTCGTCGCGATCCTGGTCGGTCTCGTAATACATCTGGCTCATCCGGGCCAGCAGGTCGCGCCAGATCTCCAGCGACGGCGCCTCGTTCTCGCTGGCGCCGACGCTGAGCAGCAGCTGACCGACAAGGGGATGATGCCCGACCGGGGTCATGGAGCGAAACGATACAGGGCCTGGCGGTTGTACAGCCTCGTTATCCAACTACACCATGATGCCCGGACCGCCGTCGCGCCTCGCCGGTGGAAGTCACAGCAAGTAGCGCAGGAAGCCGTGCACATCATCCGCCATTGTCTGATCCCTTCCCGTCGGGCGTGCTTGTCCTCGCTGCCGCGATTTGTTGCAGTGGTCGCGCTTACCGCTAGCATCGCCCGGATGGCGCTGCATCCCGGTGCGCCGACGCACCGCTCCGGCGGCCTGCCGCGAACTGCCGCCGCAGCCCTTGACGCCCGGGGTCTCGGGGGCTAGAACGTCTCGCGCTGACAACTTGATGCGGGGTGGAGCAGCCTGGTAGCTCGTCGGGCTCATAACCCGAAGGTCGCAGGTTCAAATCCTGCCCCCGCTACGACTCTAAGTACCTTGAATCCCTGGAGAATCTACCATCTCCAGGGATTTCAAGTTTTCGGCCTCCGCAGAGCCGTTGCCCACCCGTTGCCCAAACGCCTGCCGGATCGCCGCGTCCAGCTGGCCGCTGGTCACGGTCACGTACCGCATGGTCGTGGCGATCGAGGCGTGCCCCATCAGCTCCTTGATCACCGGCACCGGCACGCCTCGGGCGGCGCACTCCGTGCCGAAGGTATGGCGCAGGGAGTGCCAGGGCATGGTCACCCCGGACTCGCTCACCGGCACCGCCACGCCCGCGAGCTCGTACAGCGCGTTGATGCCTTCGAGCATGCGCTCGTAGTTCATCGGTTCGCCGTCCTCCTGCGCCAGCACCCACAAGCCACGCTTGGCCAACGTGGGCAACGCCGCCGCCAAC
>DATAPF010000413.1:0-6102 GCA_036265355.1 Kofleriaceae bacterium
GCGACCAGGAACGCGATGTGGCGCTCGGGGACGATCAGCGTCGCCCCGGGTGGCACCCGGCCGCGCAGCGCCTCGGCCGCGCTCACCAGCGCCGGGTGGGTGAGGATCTCGCCGTCGAGCCGGTCGCCGGGCTGGTGGACCAGCGCGAGCGCGACCGCGAGCGCGCCGAGCACCCGGTCGCGGTGGGGCCAGCGGCCGAGCGCGGCGCGCGCCAGCACCGCCGCCGACAGCGCCGCGGGCACGAACGCGGCGATCCGCAGCCGGAACCCCAGGCCCTGGCGATCGGTGACCGCGAGCAGCGGCAGGCCGATCGCGATCGCCAGCGCGAGGACCGGCCACGTGGCCGCGGCGGCGGCCGGCGAGACGCAGTCGGGCTGCGGCGGGCCGCGGCGCCCGGCCCGATCGGACAGCGCGAGCAGGATCGCGGCGGCGATCGCGCAGCCCAGCCCGAGCAGCGCGTCGTGGCCGACCGACAGCTCGCCGGACGGCTGCACCAGCGCCGGTGCCGACCAGCGCGGCGTCGTCGAGAACAGGCCGCGCACCAGGGCGGCATCGCCGAGCGACAGGAAGCGGTGCGGGGCCGCCGCGCCGATCGCGAGCGCGGCCAGCGCGGCGGCGACCAGCGCGGCGAGCATGTAGATCAGCCGGCGCCCGCGCAGCCGGCCGTGCGCCCGCCCGGCGGTGATCGCGGCGGGGATCGCGGCGGCGATGACCATCGCCGCCGCCATCTTGTGCGCGGCCCACGCGGCGACCACACCGCCGATCGCCGCGGCCAGGCGCGGCCAGGTCGGCCGGTCGGCGGCGGCGAGCACCGCCCACAGCGCGCCGAGCGCGACGGTGAGCCCGATGCCGTTCTTGACGAACTCCACGGTGAGGAACGCCGAGCCGACGCTGGTGGTCGCGAGCACCGCGGCGAGCAGGCCCGCGCCCCGGCTGCCGCCGAGCCGCGCGCCGACCCCGTACGCCGGGACGGCGATCCACGCACCCCACAGCGCCGCGCCGAGCTTGGCGCCGGTGATCGGATCGGTCGCCTTCGCCAGCGGCGCGAGCAGGTAGAACGCCAGCGGCGACGCAGGGTAGGCGAGCTCGCCGCGCGACAGCAGCGCGCGCAGCTCGACCGGATAGAAGTAGCCGTCGACGCCGAGCGGGAACGGCGACGCGGTGAGCAGCCGCCAGCGCTGCCAGAACGACCACGCGACCAGCGCGATCAGCGCCCCGGCGACGGCGATCCGGGGACCCCAGGCTGCCCGTGCCGCCCACATCGCCGACATCGAGCGCGGGGGCCGCACCTGGCGATTCTACGCCTGATCCAGCACCGTACCCCGCAGGACGCCGGGCAGCGCCCGATCCGGGATCGCCGCCGAGCGATTCATCTCCCGATGAGGACGCCGCACCTGGCCCGGATCGGCTACGTCAGCGCGCTGGGCGAGTACCCCTCGCGCGCCGAGCTCGACGCGCTGCTCTCGGCGGGTGAATGATCCGGGCTACAGTGGCAGCGTGTCAGCTGCAGTGATCCTCCTGTCCGGCGGCCTCGATTCGACCACCGCGCTCGCGGTCGCGCGGTCCCGGGGCTTTTCGTGCCATGCGCTGACCGTGCGCTACGGCCAGCTCCACGATGTCGAGCTCGCCGCGGCGGCTCGGGTCGCGGCGGCGCTCGGCGCGGCCGATCACCGGGTGGTCGAGGTCGGGCTCGCCCCGCTCGCCGCGTCCGCGCTGACCACCGCCGGGATCGCCGTGCCCAAGGACCGCTCGCTCGACGAGATCGGCGCGCCGGGCGACGTCCCCGCGACCTACGTGCCCGCCCGCAACACCGTGCTGCTCGCCCTGGCGCTCGCGTGGGCCGAGTCGATCGGTGCCCGCGACCTGTTCATCGGGGTCAACGTGCTCGACGCCAGCGGGTACCCCGACTGCCGGCCGGCGTTCGTCCACGCGTTCCAGGCGCTGGCCCAGGTCGCGACCCGATCCGGCGGCTTCACCCTCCACGCCCCGCTGATCGACCTGACCAAGGCGCAGATCATCGCGCTCGGCCGGTCGCTCGGCGTCGACTACGCGCTGACCCACTCGTGCTACGACCCGCAGGGCGGCGCGGCGTGCGGGCGGTGCGACGCGTGCGCGCTGCGCCGCAAGGGATTCGCCGAGGCGGGGGTCCCGGATCCCACGCGCTATGCACCCGGCGCGCGGTGACCGCCCGGCGCAACGTCACGCGCCCGCCGCAAGGTGACGCACGCGGCGTAACGGTGGCCGGCCGGCGTACCGTGGTGCACGCGCCAGGTTAGGATGCCTGCGGTGAAGCTCGGCACGCTGCTCCTGCGCAACGCCGCGATCGGGCTGACCCAGCTCGAGGCCGCGCTGCGCAACCAGGTGCTGTACGGCGGGCGGCTCGGGACCAACCTGGTCGAGCTCGGCTACATCGACCTGGAGCTGCTCTCGGCATATCTCGCAGACATGAGCGGGCTGCCGATCGCCACGCCGACCCTGCTCGACCAGGCCGATCCGGGGCTGGTCGAGCAGCTCGGGGCCGAGGACGCGCATCGGCTGCGCGCGATCCCGCTGGGCTACCTCGGCGAGGGCATCGGCGCCGTGGCGGTGGCGCTGGTCGAGGCCGGCGATCCGCGGGTCGTCGAGCAGGTCGCCGCCAAGCTGGGCGCCCCGATCGCACCGTACGTCGTCCCCGAGCTGCGGGCGCTGTATTACCTCGAGAAGCTGTTCGGGCTGCCGCGGCGGGCGCGGTTCGTGCGCGCCGGTCGGTCACCCGGGGGCAACGGCGATCTGCCGGGCGAGCGCCGGCGCACACAGCCCGCGATGGGCCTGGTGATGCCACCCGCCCTCACGCTCGAGCCCCGGCGCCGGCGAGCGTCGTCGCCCGCGCCGCTGGCCGGGGTCGTTCCGCCGGCGCTCAGCTTTGCCACCGCCTGTGAGCGGATCGACGCCGCGACCAACCGCGACCAGATCGCCGAGACGTTCGCCCGCTACGCCCAGGGCCGATGTGACGCGCTGGTCGTGCTGCTGATCCGCGATGGCAACGCCCTGGGCTGGCGCGCATGGGTTGCGCCGCCGGCCGCGCTGCGCCGGCCGATCGAGGAGCTGTCGCTGCCGCTGGGCGGCGCCTCGTCGCTGCAGTCGGCGCACGACGCCGGGCAGCCGTTCGTCGGAACGCCGCCGTCCGCGGCGCGGCCGATCGAGAAGCAGCTGTGGGCGGCGCTCGGCACCCAGCCCGAGCCGTTCTCGGTGCTCGTCGTCCCGGTGCTGGTCAAGCAGCGCGCGGTCAACCTCGTGTACGCCCACCTCGTCAGCAGCCCACCGCCGAACCAGCTGGTCAGCGAGCTCGGCGAGCTCTCGGCGCGCGCGCAGGCGTCTTACTTGCGCCTGATTCGCCAGGCGCGCGGCTCCTGATCGCCCGGGCGCTGTACCACTCCCGCACACCGCAAGGCGCTGCGAGCTCCGGCACCCCCCGGCAATCTCGCCCGACGGTCAAGCGTTCGAGACCGAAAATTAGGTCCTGCAATCCAACATAACAATATGATATCCATGAAGAAGTTACGTCGATTGGAACGCCGGGCCGGGAACTTGACTCCGCCCGCCAAAGAGGGAAAGTGCACCCCGTGCCACAACCAATGTCTTTGCCGAACCAGGGCTGTAAGGTCGGGCTCGGCACGATCGCTGCTGCGTTAGCCGCTCTCTCGATGGCGGTGCTCGGACACTTCTTCATCTAGCGAACCGGTCGCGAACCGGAACCTCACGGACACCTCGGAGCGCCCGACCTACCCCGGGCCTGCCGCCTCGGCCGACCACCCTTGCTGGTTCGCCGCGGCGGGCCTCCTGCCGGCGGACACCGCACCGCCCTGGGGCTGCCATCGCGATGCCACGGAGCGCCGCTCTGGGGCTGCCATCGCGATGCGACGGAGCGCCGCCGGGGCGCCGCTGGCCGAGCGGGTCCGGCGATCCCGGTGAGACGTCCGCGATCGCGGATCACCCGCACGGGCGCCGAGCGACGACGTCCGAGTGACGACGTCCGAGTGACGACGTCCTAACGCTGCTCGCCCATGTAGCGCGCCCAGTCGCCGTGATCGATCCGCGTCCCGTGCCGCGCCGTATCGGGATCGGCCAGCATGTAGATCCACGCCCACAGCTCATCGCCGGTGTCGAGCTCGACCTGCCGGATCACGCGGGCGAAGTCATCGCCCTCGTACGCGTCGAGCAGGCCGAACGTCGCGGGCAGGTCGGTCAGCCACAGGACTTCTCCGATCACGCGGCACGGTGGGTCGGCCTCGACGAGGCCGGCGTAGCCCATCGGAAATGCGTAGATCGCACCCGGCGTCGAGGCGGGCACGCAGCGCGCGACGTGGTTGGTGATCAGCGAGCGCGCTGTCTGACCGGTCCGCAGCGTGGAGTAGACGAACAGCCGATCGAGCACCTCGTTCGACCCGGTCGTCCGCCGGACCTCCTGGCTATCGGTCGGTCGCCTCCGCTCGGCCATCCCGGGATTTAACCTCGGCTGGCCACCGCCGCCATGTGATCGATCAACGCGAGCGCCATCGCGGCGCCGGTTCCCTCGCCGTGGCCGAGGCCGAGCTCGAACACCGGATGTAGACCGAGGTGGGTGAGGATCCGGCTGTGGGTGAACGACCCGGCGTGCGCCGCGATCAGGTAGCCGGCGGTGCTCGGCGCGAGCGCCACCGCGATCAGCGCCGCGGCACCAGTGGCATAACCGTCTAGAATAACTGGGACATTGGTCGATGCCGCGGCCAGCATCAGGCCGGCGAGCACGCCGGTCTCCGGCCCTCCGAACGCCGCCAGCAGCTCCAGCGCGCTCGCCCCCGCCAGCGCGGCGCCCTGGGCGCCGGCCGCCTCGGCCAGCGGGTCGGCCAGCCCGGTCGGCGGCGCGCCGGTCGCGGCCCCGAGCAGCGCTGCCGAAGCCACGTCCGCGCCCACGCCGAGCGCCCCGACCGCGATCACGTCGATCCCCCGGGGGGCTTCGCCCCCCGCCCCGCCAGCAGAGCCGGCAGGGCCCCGACCCCCCCCCTCGCTTCGCTCGAGGCCCCGGGGTGCGTCGGGCTGTCTCGGGGAAACTCCGATCCCGTCGTCCGCCAGGGCCACGGCCAGGGCGATCCCGGCCTCGAGGGCGAGCGCGGCGTCGACCACCGTCATCGCCGGGCCGGCCATCAGGTCGCCGCTGGGCCGGCGGCCGAGCCGGATCGCGCTGGCCGGTAGCTCGGCCGGCTCGCGCGCACCGGCGTCGACCAGCACGATCGGCGCGCGGCTCGCCCGGGCGAGCTGGGCCAGCGCCGCGCTGCCATCGGCGATCGCGCGGGCGGCGATCACCGTGGGGTGGGCGGGGCCGAGCGCGATGCCGGGATCGCCGACCCCGTGGTCCCCGGCGCACACCACGATGGTGCGCCGGGCGGTCCGCGGCCGGCTCGTGTGCTGCGCGGCGCCGATCGCGGCGGCGAGCCGCTCCAGCACCGGCGCCCCGGCGGCAGCGACCCGGCGCCGCGCGGCCGCGCCGTGCGCGACCGACGCCGGGGTGATCGCGCCGATCACGTGGCGCAGCACCGCCGGATCGCTCATCCGCGCCCCCACAGCGCGGCGCGCTGCTTCTGGCCGACCAGGATCGCGATGAAGAACGGCACGCCCAGCACCGTGGTGACGGCGCCGGTCGGCAGGTGGTGCAGCGGGATGGCGGTGCGGGCCAGCGTGTCGCACACCGTGAGCACCGCCGCGCCGCCGAACATCGACGCCGGGACGAGCAGGCGGTGATCGGGGCCGAGCACGGCGCGCAGCGCGTGCGGCACGATCAGCCCGATGAAGCCGATCGGCCCGACCACCGCGATCGCCGCGCCGACCAGCAGCGACGACGTCGCGAACAGCACCTTCTGGGTCCGGCCGACCTCGACGCCGAGCGACGCCGCGACCTCGGGCCCGGCGGACAGCGCGTCGAGCGCGCGAGCCTGGCTGACCAGGACGGCGAGCGCGCCGCCGATCGGCAGCGCCGCGTAGGCCACCGTGACCAGCCGGACCGACTCCATGCCGCCCATCATCCACTGCAGCATGTGGATGACGTCGGTGAACTCGCTGGTCGACTGGATCAGGGTCGACGCCGAC
>DATAPF010000414.1:0-14588 GCA_036265355.1 Kofleriaceae bacterium
AAGCACGATCCACGGCACCACGCGCGGAGTATCGCTGTCGCGCGCGACGCGGTCCATCGCGCCGCGCAGTCACGTCGCGAGCGGTCGCCGTCTTCGCAATGCCGGCCGAGACGTTGCCGGCGTTGTCCGCGCTGTGGGTAGCGCGCGGGTAACGATCGTTCGAAAGTCGAGGGCGCGCCGGGCCGTGGGGAGCTCACCCAGGCCCGGCGGCGACCTCTCGTCGCGTCCGCGAGCCGGGATCTCTGCTCGTCGCGACATCGCGATCCACTGCAGCCCGCGTGCCCGGATCGCGGCCGTGCGGTGGCGCGAGCTTGCCGGGGAGTGGCATGCCGCGATTGCCAACCCGGGGAGACACGCTGATGCCGGCGGGAGGCGCGGCGCGGGCCGGCGTCACCGCTTCGCGAGGCCCGCGGCGATCGCGGCCGCCAGGGTCGGATCGCCGGCGATCGCCTGGGCCCAGGCGGTGGCGACCTCGAGGTAGCCGGCCTCGTCGAGGTCGAACTCGGCGAGCGCCTCGCGCGGGGTGAGCACGGAGAGGTCGCGGATCAGCGCGACGTAGTCGCTGACCTGGGACAGCCGGCCGTCGGGGACCGCGTTGCGATCGGCGAACCGGGCGGCGGGCGGCGGCGCACCGGGGACCGTCGCGAGCGCGCCACCGCGGGCGACGAGCTCGCGGTGGAATGTGTCGCGGGCCATCCGGTCGCCGAGCTGCGCCAGCGGATCGCGGGCGAAGTACGCCTGCGCGCGGATCGCGAGCGCCAGATCGCGCGCCACCACCGCGTCGTGACCGGCGGCGCCGATCGCGTCGGCGAGCACGGCCTCGGCGGCCGCCCGCGCGCGCGGCGGGACCGCGACGTCGTGGTCGGCCGGCGACCGCAGCCGGGTGGCGGCGAGCGCGGCGCGGCGCACCCGCCAGCTCGGGTCGGCGAGCTGCGCGGCGGTGGCCGCGAACTCGCCTGCCTCCAGCAGATCGAACCCCGGACGCGGCGTGGCGGCGGGCGGCGCGTCCCCGGGGCTCGGCGCGTCCGAAGTGGGATCGCGCCACCGGCTCGCATACGCGCTCACCGCGCTCGCCTCGGCCCGCCGGCCACCCTGATCGAGGACGCCGCACAGGATCTCGATCGCCTGATCGGGCACGCCGAGCGTGAGGTGGTGCAGCGCCTCGGGCAGCTTGCCCTCCTGCGCGAGCGCCAGGCCGAGGTTGCGCTGGGCCTCGGCGCTGTCCGGATCGAGCGCGACCGCGAGCCGGCCGAGCTTCTCGGCGCGCGCCGGCTCGCCGGCCTCGAGCGCCTCGAACAGCTGGGCAGCGGCGCGCTCGCGGTCGAGCGGCAGGTCGACGTGTGCGGCGGCCCACGGCTCGGCGAGCGCGGCGACCTGCGCGGCGCGCCACTCGGCATCGCCGGCGCCGAGCCCGGCGCACAGCACGCTCAGCGCGGCCGGCGCGCGGCCGGCAGCGAGCAGCACGCGCGCGGCGTGGGCGCACGGCGCCGCGGTCCGGTCCTCGGCGAGGTAGCACGCGGTGTGGAGGACGTCGATCGCGTCCTCGGTCTCGATCTCGCGAGCGGCGAGCTGGGCCGCCACCGCGTCCGCCCATTCCTCGGTGCCGGCGTGGCCGGTGTGCATGGCGAGCCGGCCGGCCTGGGCCGCGACCGCCGACGCCCAGCCCTCGGAGCGCTCGCGGTGCAGCCGGGCGACCGAGGCGCCGAGCACCGCGGTCTCCTCGGGACCGAGGATGCGGGCGGCGACCGTCGGGTGCTCGCGGGCGAACCCGGCGACGTCGCCGTTGGCGCGCTCGTCGATCGCGCAGCTGCGCTCGATCACGCCGAGCCACAGGCTGCCGATCCAGCGGTCGATCCGGCGGAGCAGCGGTTCGAGCACGCCGAGCAGCGCGCGGGCATCGCGGTCGGCCAGGGCGCTGCGGTGCCGCCACACCAGCGCGAGCGCCTCGGCGGCGACCACGCGGTAGCCACCGGCCAGCGGGCTCGGCGCGGCGGTGGTCGCCGCGAGGTAGCGGCCGAGCGCGCACCCGGCGACGTAGGCGGCG
This sequence comes from Kofleriaceae bacterium, assembly GCA_036265355.1. Lineage (GTDB taxonomy): Bacteria > Myxococcota_A > Polyangia > Haliangiales > Haliangiaceae > JABFXX01. The sequence goes on from DATAPF010000414.1 coordinate 2,045, forward strand.
GCCTGGGCGAGCCCGGCGGCGTCATCCTCGCCGACCTCGGTGAACACGACCGGCAGCCAGTGGTCGATCAGGCGGCCCGAGCGCGCGAGCAGCTCGGCGGGATCGCCGGACGGCAGCGCGATCGCAGGCGAGCTGCCGCGCGACGGCGCCGCGATCGCGGGCGAGCTGCCGCGCGGCGGCACCGGCTCGGCGAACAGTGCATCGATCGCGCGCCGGCTCCGGGTGTCGGCGGCAAACCCGGCGAGCCACGCCGGATCGAACTCGACCGCCGCGGACCGGCCGAGCGCGCGCGAAACGATCGAGCTGCGCGCCGCGCCGGGCGCGAAGTCGGCGACGTCGCGCGCCATCCGGCGGGCGAGCGTCATCGCGCCGATCGCGAGCCGCTCGCCGAGCGCGGCCTCCAGGGCGTCGAGCGGCGCGCACGCCAGCAGCAGGCCGGCGCGCACGACCTCGGCCTGGATGTCGCGCCCGGGCTCGGTCAGCGCGACCCGCCACAGCTCGTCGCTGCCGCGCCGCCACTCCCCGGCGGCCAGCAGGCAGCGCGCCGCGGCGAGCCGGGCGACCGGCTCGGTGATCTCGCGGCCGAGCCCGAGCTGCGACCACGCGAGCGCGATCTCGTCCTCGTGGCCGGTCGCGACCAGCGCATCGAGCAGGAACGCGATGTCGACCGCCTCGTCGGGCCGGGTCCGGCCATAGCCCTCGAGGGCGCGCCCCGGGTCGCCGCGCAGCCAGCCCTCGCGCGCGTAGCTGCGGGCGAGCACCTGCGGCTCGCTGCGCCAGGTCGCGAGGATCCGGGTGTGGCGCGGCCAGGTCGCGGCGCGGCCCTCGAGCCGGCTGGCGCGCAGCGCGATCGCCTCGTCGATCCGCCCGGCGTGGAGCAGGGCGTCGGCGAGCAGCAGATCGATCTGGATCTGATCGCCGTAGGTCGGCAGCCCCGGATCGAGCGGGCCGCCGTGGCGGGCGGCGCTCGCCTGCGCCTGGGCCAGCCACGCGCCGAGCCGGCCTGCCCGGCGGTGCAGCCGGAGCAGCGCGACGTGAGCCGCCGCCGAGTCCGGATACAGCGCGACCGCGCGCTCGAGCACGCGCAGCCCGTCGTCGATCCGGCCGTCCTCGGCGAGCCGCGCCGCCGCGGTCTGGATCACGGCGAGCTGGCCGGGCTGGCACAGCGCCGCGATCCCCGCCCCCGCCGAGGTCTCCAGCCAGGTCGGCGGCGCGCGATCACCGCCGCGCCCGGCGTCCGCGCCCGCCGGATCGGCGCTGCCGTCGTCGATCAGCTCGCTGTACGGCAGCGCCCAGCCCGGCGCGCTCGCCAGGATCCGGCGCAGCAGCGCGTCGTCGCGACGCCGCGGCAGCTCGGCGCGGAACCGGGCGAACAGCGCCTGCGGCTGGTCGGGATCCGCGTCGAGGATCAGGTCGTCGAGCGGCTCGCGCAGCGCCAGCGCGATCAGCCGCAGCGCCGGCGCCCGCAGGGCCTGGGTCAGCCGGCCGGCGAGCGCGCGCGCGATCCGGCGGCCCGGCAACACCTCCGGCACCTCGGCCACGCCGGACTCCGGCCCGACGCCGGTATCGCCGCCGTCGCTGCGATCGGCCGCCGCGGCCTCGGCGAGCTGCGCCCCGCCGAGCGGAGCGCCCTGGAACTGCGCGCGGGCCTGCTCGCCGAGCGCGGGCGCGAACACCCGCACGGCGGCCAGCAGATCGCCGGCCTCGACCGCCTCGAACCGCCGCGGCAGCGCGCCCAGCCCGCGCGCGGCCAGCCAGCGCTCGATCGCCTGGTGGATCTGATCGCCGACGTTGCGGCCGGCCGCCTCGAACACGTCGCGCTTGCCGTCGCGCGCCAGCGCGTGCAGCCGGACCGCGCCCGGCCGCGGCAGCGCGAGCTCGAGCCAGACCAGCTCGTCGCGCCGGGTCGGGCCGTAGAACGAGTCGGCCGGCGCCGCCCCCGGCCGCGCGTGGTCGGGCGTGAAGTGGCCGTCCTGCGACACCAGCGGCGTCGACTCGGCGTCGAACACCGCGAGCCCGGGGTGGCGCTGGCAGACCTCGATGCACGCGATCCACAGCAGCAGCCCGGCCTCGGCGGCGTTCGGCGCATCGCCGCCCTCGACCCCCAGCTCGGGCACGAGGAACGCGACGCGGTGGGGCTTGCGCAATGCGGGCACTGGCCTGGATTATTCTACGGATCGAAGCTCCCTGGCGTTTCGCCGGTGAACTTCGGTACACGACGGGGTCGGCGTTCCCCACAAGCGTCATTCGCCCGCGCCGTCGCGCCGTCGCGCCGGCGTTCAGCGCTGGCAGGCGTAGCGGGCGAGCAGATCGGTGCAGGGGGTGTCCTGCCATGTCGTCTGTGTTGACGAATAGGCGCACTGCTCGGCGTGGTCGGTCTCGCTGCCGTCGCCATCGTTGGGCTGGCCCGAGGCCCAGTCGGTGAAGTCGAGGGCGGCGCCCGAGATCCAGCTCCAGCCCGCCTGGGGTGTCGTCGCACCGGGCGCCTGCTCGAGGCCGATCCACATCGCCGAGCCGCGCGCGATCGCGGCGCGCACACAGTCGAGCTCGGTTCCGCTCGCGAAGGAGCCGAGGGTGCCGCCCCAGCTCGTGCAGCTGTCGCGCGCGGCCGACTCGGTGATCGGCGTGCCGTCGGTGCAGCCGACCCAGCACGCCGTGCCGCAGCCGGTGATCAGGACCTCCTGACCGGCCGGGCAGTCGAGGCCCGCGGTCGAGCAGCCCGGGGTCGCGTCGATCATCGCCGCATCGGTCGCCGCGTCGTCGCGGGTTGTGGCGTCGCGCTCGCGCGCGTCACCGGTCGAGGCGTTGCTGTGGAAGCCACAGCCGACGACGAGGATCACGAGCCACCGGCCCTGCACGGCGCCCAGCATAGGCACAGGACCGGGCGATGTGCGATCGAGATCGTCCGCGGTCGCGGTGGTGCACCAGGCTCCGCGGGACGTCACGCCGGCGAGCGATGGGCGACTTCGCGATCATCGCACTCGAGCGCACCGTCGAGGAGCTCGAGGCAACCGTCGCCGCCAAGAAGACCGAGAGCCCCGCCCCCCCCAGAGGCGTGGGCCCCGGTCGCCGAGCGCAGCCAGTTTGTTCTGAGCGGCATCGCGGCCATACGCCGGTCGTCGCGTTCCGACCCGACGCCCACGGAAGCCCCTGCGGCGCCCAATGCGGCGCACCCGCCATCCCCGAGCGTTCCCCGTCCCCCGACCAGTGCCCGGCCGCGGCGAAGACGCGCTCGCTGTCCCGGAGGCGGTCGCGGCGCTCGGCCGCCCGGCATGCGGTGGCGCCATGCGCTAGTAGCAGCGGGACCGCGCGACTCCATCGTATCTGCTGCATCGACCGCACGTTGAGGCCGATCCGGCACTCAGCGAAGATGCCAACGTGCGGGAGCCTGCCGCCTCCAAGAGAAGGACGCGAGTGATGCGCAGCCAGCCCGGCGCAGCAACTCGGTTGCCGGCGAGCGCAGCGCTCGGTCCGTCAGCGGCACCCGTGATTAGCTCCACTGAGCCGGGTTAGGCCGCGGGCGCCCGGCCGCATCGGGCTCCGTTGCCGACGCGCCATCGCGAATACCTAGCACAGCGTCGGCAACCAGGCCGTTGCTTCGACAGTGGTGCGCGCAATGCGCTGTATTCGGCGCGCCGATCCCCCGGCCGTGCCGGTCGTCCGGGCGCGCGCTGCCCGCAGAGCACGAGCACCCGCAGCTTCGTCTCGGCGGGGCCGCTACGGGCTCGGACCTGCGCTGGCAGGCGCAGACATCGCCGCGGTAAGGACCAGCGGCGGCGGCACCTCGAAGGCAGAGATCGGCGTCGCGAGCTCGTCGGCTCGGAGCCGGCCGCGTGTGGCGCGCCAGTACTTGGGCGAGAGCTCCAGATAGCGGTCTCTCGGCCAGTTATGCCGAGCTGGGCATAACTGGCCGCGGGGCCGCTGTCTCGAGCTGGCTCCGCGCTACTGGCGCATCACGCGCGCGCGGCTCGATCGCCACGAGCTCGACCGCGAGGTCGGCTGGCTCACGGTCCCCGAGCTGCGGCTGCCGACGATGTTGCCAAGCGACGCATTCACGGCGCCACTCTCATCCGCGCCGTAGGCGCGAACAGCGTACCACCGCCTCCGTCAAGGACGGGGTGCGCGATCGGTTACACAGACTTGCACGACGCCGGCGAGCTCGATCGCGAGGAACACGCTGGCGGAGATCCCCCGCCGGCGACTACAGTTGCAGGCGGGTGTGTCGCATGAATTCCACGATGCTCATGTGGGGAACCTTGGGTGCCATCTGTCCGCACGCGAACGGAATCGTCGGGTGGATCTCGCTACCGTTACCCTCGCCGCTGACCACCGTCAGCTTCGCGCACATCGCAAGTGCCACCACAAACGGATCGCCTTGGTTCTTGGAGCTGTCTGCATCGACCCACTTCGGGAAGCGGTTCACCACGGTGGCCACTGCAAGCTGCTGTTCCTGGTCGACAGGCACGAACAGGCCGTCCTGACTCTTCGCCCACGCGGTGAGCTCGTCGTCCTTCTGCTCAAGCTCCTCGCGCACGATCTCGGTCGCGATGATGCTGCCGTCGCCGATCAGCTTTTCAAGGTGTCGCCAAAACGACGGGAACACATCGAACGGATAGTAGCGCCGGTGCGGTTGGACGAAAGCGCTCGTGTCGAACGAGTAGAGCGGCCCCATCAACCAGAGCTTCCCGCCGCCACAACTGCCAGCTCCAAATCGTTCAGGTAGTCGAGCTTCATGTCGAGGAAGTCGGAAACGTCGGAAGCGGTCACCTCGTCGCGATGCATGGCTTCGAGCACCATGCGTACGAAGGGCAGGCCGTGCGTACGCATCGCGATCTCATGCTGCTTCTCGCCCCAGTTCTGTGGCTCGACCGCGTCGCGTTCCGCTTGGCGCTCGCGCGCCCAGCGCGCGCGGTAGGCCCGATATTCGTCGATGGTCGCAAGATCGAGCGTCAAGAGACGCCGCAGCACCACCTCGAGACTGACGGAGAACGCTGCAGCGATCACCTGTAGCTCGACATCGGACCAGACGGCATTGTGAGGATGCTGCCGAACAGTATCCATGCCGACGAGCTCGTTGCGCGGAACGAGCGTCTCGCCAGCGACGGCGTTGCAGTAGATCTCGATACGTCGACGACGCGCATCCATCCCGCCGTCCTCGCTGATGTCACACATCGCGGACTCGCCGAGCAGCAAGTGCGTGAACTCGTGCAGCAGCGTGAAGATGCGTGGCCGCGGTTGGTCGCTCCGGTTCAGTGCGATCACCGGGAAGGGCTTGCGCGCGATCGAGAACCCACGCATCTCATCGACGGCGATCCGACGCGACAAGAACACAAGCGCGCCCAAGCTCTCGATGGCGGTTCGCCACCATTTGAAGGCTTGGTAGTCGTCGCGCCACTGGCGCCGGACGTGATCGCTGTAACCGAACACCTTTCGCAACTGATCGGCGATGAGCTCCGGCGCGGGCGCGGTGTCGATCGCGATTTCGCTGATGTACGACCAGTCGATGGCATCGGCGTCTCCGAGCCATGCCGCAATCTCACGCTTGCGGCTGAGCCGGCGGACTTCCAACCGCAACTCGGGCGAGATGGGCGCCCCGAGAGCCTCCGGGACGCGTCGGAAATCCGCGACCGGGAGCTCCGCGGCCGGGGGTTCGTTGAGGAAGAACACTGCGAGCGGTCGCTTGTAGACGTTCGCCGCCTTGCGCAGCTGTGGAAATGTGAGCAGGCCGCTGCCATCTTCGGCAGCGGACAGCTTGATGGGGGCGACGCTGATGCGTTGCGCGGCAGTTTCGAGCGCGAGCCCAGCGCTCTCGCGCGCCCATTTCAGGACGGCGGGCGTCACGGTCGCCATCACGCGCTCGGCCATGGTGGGATCATACCTTGGGGCACCCACGCGCGCTCCGGCGCGGTTGCGTGCGCGCCGGCGCCGATGTCGCGAGCTCGCCGCGTGGATCGTATCTTGCGCGGGCGGGTGCGTATGTGCACCACACGCCCAGCAATCAGTAATAATTTCATTTCGTTATGAGTTGCCACGGAGCAGTCGGGTCCGCGGGCCAACTTGGCGCGCCCGCCAGCAAGCTCGGCTCGCTACGAGAGCCACCGGAGCAGGCATCGGACCAGGGAATCCAGCGGCGAGCAGCGTGTACCGGCTCGCGGTCGACGCGGCGGACCGACTCGCGCTCGGCTCGGCAATTCGCAGTTCGCCGCGGTGCCGCACACCGATCGGAGCGCGGGAGGCGGCACGGCTCGTGCTTGAAGCCAGCGGCGATGGTCGTTCCGGTCCCGTCTTCTGTTAGAAGATGGGAACGGGAACGGCCCAGCGATCACCGGTGCGGATGATCGCGCCGGTCGCGGCAAGGCGGGTGAGCGCCGCACCGAGGCGCATCTCGGCTTGCGTCGGCGGGGTTCGAGTCCCCCTTTGTCCTGCGTCCACGAGTTCCCCTGCGTTCGTATCGATATGAACGCGAATGCGCGGGTGAGGCTAGTGGACGTTGACGCTGCCGGCGTGGCTGAAGCGCTGGACGTGGGGGGCGGGCGAGACGCGGAGCTCGGGGGAGCCGAAGGCGACGATCCGGCCCTGGTAGAGCATGGTGATCAGGTGGCCGATCCGGAAGGTCGATGCCATGTCGTGGCTGATCACGATGCTGGTGATATCGAACCGCCCCTGGGTCTGCTGGATCATGTCGTCGATGTCGCGGGTGCGCAGCGGGTCCTGGGCGGTGGTCGGCTCGTCGTAGATCGCGGCGGGCGAGGCCGACGCGCTTGCGCTGGCCGGCGGAGATCTCGCCGGGCGTCACGTACAGGGTGTCCCCGGACACGACCCGTTGCCCCGGGCGAGCTTGGCCCGCCCGGGCGGCCGGCGTGCGCCGTTCGTCCTGGCACCGCGGCGATGGCTGCGTGAGCTCTGGCTCATGTGTGTCGGCAGCGGGTATCGATCCGTGCCGGTTCGCGTAGCATCCAGCCGGGAACGATATGCATTCAAGAAGGCCATCGAGCCCTGGGGCGAGCTCTACATCGTCCGGATCCTCGGTCGGAGGCAGCAGCAGTCCGGGGAAGCACACGCTCGTCGACATGGTCTACGCCGCACGCGCCCCTGGGCCCGCCGCGACGCCATCGCCAGCGGCACAGGAGGCCGTCGACCACGCCACCGCGTCGACGGGCGAGCCGCTGCCGGTGGCGCAGCGCGGCGGGTTCGAGCGTTCCCTGGGCACCGATCTGTCCGGCGTGCGCGTCCACACCGATCACGAATCGGCGGGGGCTGCCGGGGCGATCAGCGCGCGCGCCTTCGCGGTCAACCAGGACATTCATTTCGGCGCCGGGCAGTACCAGCCCGGTAGCGCCGCCGGCGATCACCTGCTCGCCCACGAGGTCGCGCACACGGTGCAACAGCGCGGCGGCGCCGCGCACGCCCCGCAGGCGAAGCTCGAGATCTCGTCGCCCGGCGACACCGCCGAGGTCGAGGCAGACGGCGCGGCCGACGCGATGGTGGCCGGCGCGCCCGCTCGCGTGACCGCCGCCGCTCCGGCGATCGCGCGCGCCCCGACCGGCGCAGCACCGGCGCCAGCGACGACTGCCGCTCCCGTCCCCGCGGCCGGCGCTCCCGCGGCCGGTGACGTGGTCGGCCACCCAACCCCGGCCGACATCACCGCGGCCGAGCGATTCGCCGGCCACGGAGCCCACGGTCCGCGGAGCCTGGTCCCCGGCACCGGCCTGGGCGGCTTCGATGCCACCTACACGCCGACACCGGCCGGCCCCGGAACCCTCCAGATCGACATCCACGCCGCCGTCAACTTCGTCGACCCGATCCGGGCCGGCGGCGGCGGCCAGGCGGCGCCCACCAGCCCCGACTATCAGCCCATGGCCGATGCGTTGAATGCGCTGAAACCGGCCCAGCGCGCCGCGCTGATCCCGCAGTTCACCTGGGCCACGGCGGCCGCCGAGCGCCACAAGTGGATGGAACAGCTCAAGGCCCGCGTCGAGTCGACCTGGAGCCATCGCCACGAGTTTCATGTCCAGCGCGCAGGGTGGGACTGGATCGGATCCAAGGTCGGCGTCAACGTCACCGTCGCCGCGCGCACGTCGCGGCACCACGGCGATCACGTCAGCGTCGACGCGGTGAAGACGCCCCCGAACACCAACCTGTACAGCTTCGGCATGTTCTCGTTCTGCGCCGCGGGCTCGGAGAAGAATGCCCACGACCAGAGCATTCGCATCTCCAGCGCGGATGTGAGCCCGCGGCCCGACGATCTGCTCCGCAAGACGTCGATCCACTTCGCGGACGGTTCGGCGGCGCTCGACGCCGACGCCCAGGGGACGTTGATCCGCTGGGTGCGCACCTACCAGGGCGATCCCGCGAACCCCGCGAGCCACGCCGTCTCCATCGACGTCGAGGGCTTTGCAAGCCGATCGGGCAGCGCCAAGCATAACCAGGACCTGTCCGAGCGGCGCGTCAAGGCGGTGGTCGACTTCATGGCGAGCAACGGCTTCACCCACGTGAAGGCCCGGACCACGCAGGTCGGACGGGGCGAATCCGTCGCCGACCAGACCACCGAGAATGCCAATGATCGACGGGTCGACATCAAGATCGAGCACAGTAGCTCGCAGGTGCTCGCCGCGCACGAGTTCGGACACGCCTTCGGCCTCGGCGATCAGTACGCCACCAGCGATACCGCCGGCAACCCGACGACCATCACCGGCACCGGCGCGCAGACCGGGCAGGCCGCCGCCCACGATGGGCTGACCAAGCAGATGCAGGATCAGCAGGGCCACCACCTGCCCGGCGCCATCTTCGAGAACAACGCCGGCATCATGTCCGGCGGGGACCAGGTGCTGGCGGAGGACTACTCCACCTTTGCCGAGGCTCTGCGCAAGGTGAGCGGAGTCCACGAGTGGGCGCTGGGAGCACCGCATCCCAAGGCCAGCGTGGTCGCCGCCGCGAGCGGCACCCACCACGCCGCCGCGCCGACCACCGCCTCGAGCGCTGCGCCGCATCCCGGTGCGGGCGCCGGCTGATGTCGGACGAGATCGTGCTCATCGAGTGGCGGATCCAGCCGCCGCGCGGCGCGGGCAGCGGCACCCGCGTGCTCGCCGACGGACCGTGCCAGCACTGGTCGGCGACCGCGCTCGGCGTGGACAGCAGCCAGCGCGCGAACGTGACCAGCCAGGACCCGGCCTGGCGCACCGCGTACCGCTACACCGCCGAGGAGATGGCCGAGGTCCGGACCGCGATCGCCCGGGCGGCCGCGGCCGGGTTGCACGCGCGCTACCCGGCGCCCCGGCCGGTCCACGACGCGGGACCTCTGGTGGTCCGGTTCGGCGCGGAGTTCGGCAGCCGGGAGGTCATCGTCGAGGGCCACCCCGTCAACTCGGTGCCGGAGATCGTGGAGCTGCAGCGCCGGCTCGGCGAGATTCACCAGTGGCCGAAGGAGACCTCGCGCTGGCGGGTCAAGCGTGGGGCCGGTATCGTCGAGCGCACCATGAGCTGTTCGGTGATCCAGTCCGAGCGCCTGCAGGCGGTGACCCGCGCGCTGTACGACGACAGCGTGCTGTCCGCACCCGGCGAGGGCGCGGCGTTCATGCCCGCCGGTACGCCGCTCCTGGAGATCGAGTGGTTCGAGGACGGCCGCGCCGCCGGGCGCACGCGGTTCTACGGCGACGGCAATCTCACCGAGATCGAGGACAGCACGGAGCTCCTGCGCCGCCGCCTGACTCAGCAAGGCGTCCACGGGGTCGAGCAAGCGCTCGCCGACCTCGACCTCGCCTCCCTGCCCGACCCCGCGTCCCCGCCATGATGCGAGCATGGATCCTGTGGATCGCGGTCCTGTGCTCCTGCGCCCGTGCCCGCGGCAGCGACGAGCGCCTGTCCGACGGCTCGGCGAAGCCATCCGCGACCGCGACGACGCCCTCGGCGGTGCCGGCGGTGCCGGCCGCGATGCAGGACGCCGGCGTGGCGCCAGCGACGGCAGATGCCGGCCGCCCAGACGCCGCTACCTCGGCGTGCGCGGATCTGAGCGCGGCGTTCCAGGCGCGACTGGCGGCGGCCAGCGGCGCGTGCGCCACGTCCGCGGACTGCGAGTGCTTCACGTCGATCGTGGAATCGCCAGCCTGCGCAGGCGTCACCGACGCGACCGGCGCCCGCGCGCTGAACGATCTGGCCACGCGCTTCCGCGCCGCCGGCTGCCAGCTCCCCCGGCTCTGCGGTCCCGGCCGCTGTGCCCCGACGTGCGCGGCCCATCACTGCCGTTGAGCACCGCTTCAACGGCGCTCCGGGCCGCTGGCCGGAGCTCTGTGGAAGCGTCAGTCGCGCAAATCCTCGAGCTCGCGCCGCCGCCGCGCGCCCTGGCGCTCGAGCCGGGCGATGGTCTGCGGCGAGCAGGCGTCGCCGACGACGTAGAACTCGGTGCCCGGCAGCGGACCGGCGACCAGCCGCGCGCCCGCCGCCGCGACCGCCGCGGCGAGCCGCTCGCGCCGCGCGGGCGATAGCTCGCCGGCGATCACCACCGTCGCGCCGGCCAGGCCGCAGCCGAGCCGCCGCTCGACGGCGAGCACCGGCTCGATGGTCGGCGAGTCCGGCTCGGCGTCGTGCGCCGCGGGCTGCGCCAGCTGGGCGATCGCGTCGGCCCCACCGGCCAGCGCGACCAGCGCCGGGTGCGCCGCGGCCGCGCGCTCGATCCGCCAGCGCTCGTCGGGCCCGGGGAACGGGCGCGGCGGCTCGTCGTCGGTCAGCGCCGATGGCGGCAGGTCCTCGGCGAGGATCCGCTCGGTGAGATCGGGCCGGCCGGCGCGATAGCACGCCAGCGCCCGTGCGCACGCCAGGTCCGGGGTGTGAAACCGCGCCGCGGCGGCCAGCTCGAGCGCCGCGATCGGCCGGCCCCAGATCGCGAGCTGCAGCGCGCCGCGGTCGACCGCGCCCAGCGCGTGCGCCGCGGTCACCAGCGGGCGGACCCGGCCGCGCCGCGCGAGGTCCTCCAGGTACAGCTCGCCGACCACCGCCTGCGCCGCGGGATGCGCCGCGACCAGCTCGCGCGCCCGCGCCGGATCGCCGGCGCCGCGCACCATCCATCCCCACAGGGTGTACAGGTAGGCCTCGGTGTGGCGCTCGTAGCGGGTGAGCGCGGCGAGGTCATCGGCCGCCTGCGCGCACCGCGCCGCCCGCTCGGCCGCCGGGACCGTCGCCGTGGTCCGCGCGACCCGCAGGCCGCGCACCGTCGGCACCACGCCGCGGTGCTGGAGGTGCCAGCGCGCCCGCGCGCGCAGCGCCGCCGCGTTCCGGGTGCCGCGCAGCGCGTCCTCGAGCCGGCCGAGGTGAGCGTCGCCGCCGAACGCGATCGCGAGCTGGCCGATCTCGAGCTGCTCGGCGGGCTCCAGCCGCGACGCGCGCGCGAGCAGCACCGGCACCGCCTCCTCGCCCAGCGTCGCCGCGACCAGCCGCACCGCGCGCAGCCGGTGCTGCGGCGGGATGTCCTCGATCGACACCGCGAGCACGCGGGCCAGCGGCGGCGACGCGAAGCACTCGATCGCGTCGCCCCACAGCCCGGGCGCGCGGGCGAACACCGCGGCGATCGCGTCGCTCGCGACGTGGCGCAGCGCGTGCGGCAGCGCCTCGCTCACGATCCGCCCCGCGGCGGTCGCCTCGCCCGCGATCCGGACCAGCACCTCGTCGGCGAGCTGCACCGCCTCGGCCGGCCACAGCGTCGCGGCGTGCATCGCGCGCAGCTCGCGCGCGCCCAGCGTCCGGATCGCCGGGTCACGCACCGCGGGCGGCGTCGCCGGATCGAGCACCAGCGCCGACAGCCGCCGCGCGGTCTCGACCGACGGAACGTGCGCGAGCCACCGGCAGCCCTGGCGGCGCAGCGCCTCGGCGCGCGCCGGCTCGATCATCCAGTAGCCGAGCTCCGCCAGCTCCGGCTCGGCGCCGAGCCACGGCTCGCCGCCGGCGACCAGGCGATCGAACCGCTCGCGCGCCGCGCCCTCGAACACCGCGCCCGACGCCGGCATCGTGCCGAGCAGCTCGGCGAGCCGGTGGCGCACCGCGGGCGGCAGCCGGTCGAGCGCGCGTGCCCAGGCGGGGGTGCGGGCGACCCCGGAGGGAGCTGGCGAGGGCACGGAGCGAGGATAACCCGCGCGACGCGGTCAGCGCTTGCTCTTCACCGCGGTGAACGCGAACTCGACGACCTGGTCCGGCTTGATCGACCCCTTGCCCCAGCGCTCGTCCCACCTCGTCGTCAGCTTCATCTGCTGGATCGCCTCGAGCGGCTTGCCCGCGTCGACCTGCTTCTTCACGCTTGCGCGGATCTCGGCCAGCATGTCGCGCCAGGTCTTGAGATCGGCCCGCGTCGACAGCTCGCCGTGGCCGGGGATGACCTTGAACGTGGTGTCGATCATCCCCATGACCTTGTCGGCCGCCGCGATCGTGCCGTCGAAGCTGCCGCCCGAGCTGAGATCGACGAACGGGTACCCGACCGTGCGGTAGACGTCGCCGACGTGAATGATCTTGGCCCTGGGAAACACGATCACCGAGTCGCCATCGGTGTGCGCCGGGTCGA
>DATAPF010000415.1:0-24412 GCA_036265355.1 Kofleriaceae bacterium
CTCCGCGCTGCCAGGGGCTCGTGCGTCCTCGATCACCTACCGTCAGTGGAGCATTTCCCATGATCAGGCTCTCGGTCCGCGACATGGCGCAGTACCTCGTCTCCGACGAGGCTGCGCGACTGCACCTCCTGCGCGAGCGCAAGTACAACGGCCTGGATGGCGGTGCTCGCGCGCGGTTCTACTCCGAATCACGCACCTCGATCTCGGCGTATCACCGCGGCGCGCTGAGCCGCGACGCGATCGAGGCCAAGATCGTCACCATGCGCTACGAGGCCAAGTTCTCCAATCCACTGCCGAGGGCCGAGCTGCTCGGCAACGCCGACATCCTCGAGCGCTACCTGTACTACCAGGGCCACCGCGACCTCCGCCTGGCGCCGCCACCCGCCGCCGACCTGGTGCGCGGCGACGTCGAGATCCGGGTCCGGCCGTCGCTGTTCGCGATCGAGGACGACAGCGCGCGCCGCCTGATCTTCCTCGAGCTGCGCGACAAGCCCAACCCGGCGGCGATGAGCGCCATCGCCGAGCTCGCATTCGAGGCGTTCCGCCCGGTGCTGCACTACCTGCCGCCCCAGGCAGTCCAGGTGATCGACGTGCGCCGCGGCATGATCACCGAGCTCCAGCAGGCCGGCCCCTCGATCGGCCGCGAGCTCGCCGCGGCGTGCAAGGCGATCAGCGCGGTGTGGCCCCACCTCGCGCCCTTGAAGGGCTCGCCGTCGGTCGCGCGCGCCCTGGAGCGCCAGATGTCGATCACCTGGGACGCCAAGCCCTGAGCTGCGCGATCGCACCGGTGACCGCGTAGCGGCTGCGCAAGCTTTGCGCGGCGGTGAAGCCGACTCCTCAACACTCCTCGCGCGGCGACGACCGCGCGCGTGAGAAGCTGGGACATGTCCGATGACACGCCTGCAAGGCATGCGCGCAGCCCGATCGACGATCTGCGCGGCGCGAGCCGGCTGGTGATCGACGCGACCCGCGGCGTGACCGGCCTGGTCGAGGCCATGCACACCACGATCGCGAGCGGGCCGGCGATCCTCGGGCGGCCGCTGGCCGCGCCCGCCGGGCTGGCGAACCGGCTGGTCTACGGCAGCATCCGCGGCGTGACCCAGCTCGTCGGCAGCACGCTCGATCTCGCGCTCGCGCCGCTCGCTCCCCTGCTCCGCAGGACCCCGCCCGGCCCCGAGCGCGAGGCAGTGCTGGCCGCGGTGAACGGCGTGATCGGCGATCACCTGGCCCAGACCCGGAATCCACTCGCGATCGAGATGCAGCTGCGCCACGGCGGCGCGCCGCTTCCGCTCGCGCCGGGCGCGCTGCGCCGGGCCTTGCCGCATCCGGGCCGCAAGCTGCTGATGCTGGTCCACGGCCTGTGCATGACCGAACGCCGGTGGACCCGGCACGGCCACGATCACGGCGCCGCGCTCGCCCGCGACCTCGGCTACACGCCGATCTACGCGCTCTACAACACCGGACTCCACATCTCGACCAACGGGTCCGCGCTCGCGGCGCAGCTCGAGGCCCTGGCGGCCGCGTGGCCGGTCCCACTCGACGAGATCGCCATCATCGGCCACAGCATGGGCGGGCTGGTCGCGCGCAGCGCCTGCCACGCCGCCGATACCGCCGGGCACGCCTGGCGGCGGCAACTGCGCGCGCTGATCGCGCTGGGCTCGCCCCACCACGGCGCGCCGCTGGAGCGCGGCGGTCACGCAGTCGACCGCGCGCTCGGGATCAGCCGGTACGTCGCGCCGTTTCGCCGGCTCGGCCGGATCCGCAGCGCCGGGATCACCGACCTGCGCTACGGCAACGTGCTCCACGAGCACTGGGACGACCACGATCGGTTCGCTCACGACGGCGACCGGCGCCGGCCGCTGGCACTGCCGGCAGGCGTTGCGTGCCACGCGGTCGCCGGGACGCTCGCGACCGCGGCGGTCGACCGGCTGCCTGGCGACGGACTGGTCCCGGTGGCAAGCGCGCTCGGCATGCATCCCGATCCGGCGCGGACGCTCGGCTTCCCCGACGCGCACCGCTGGATCGCGCTCGGCACCGGCCACCTCGACCTGCTGGCCGCGCCGGCGGTGTACGCCACACTGCGGTCCTGGCTGGCCTGATCTGGAGGCCGATCCGTCGGTTCCTCGGCCCCAGCCGCAGTGATCATGTTCAGTCGCAGCCGCTGGCGATCGCCAGTGCGCGGCACAGCTCCACGAGCTTCTCGCGACGCGCCGTCCCGACGTAACGCGTGAGGTTGCGCTTGAGGACGGTCTGGATGTTCGCCAGGTTCGCGCAGGACGCGGTCTTCAAGCCGTCCTCGATGCCGAGCTCGACCTCGGTCGGAGAACCATGGAGCGTCGTCGTGATCGGGACGACGGTTGCGGTCTGGAGCACGTCGAGCAGGATCTGGCGGCTGAGCACAACAACCGGGCGACGCTTGTCGGGTGCATCGAACGTGTACATCCAGATCTCTCCGCGGTTCACTTCTCGGGCCATGCCTGCTCTCCGAGCCAGGGCTCGACATCCGCGAGCAACTCGCGGGACCGGTCGCGGTAGGCGACCGCGATCTGCCGGTCGACACCGCGGCGGCGCTTGACGGAGAGGTACAGCTCGACCGCATCGCGGATGAACGCCGAGCGCCCTTGCTTCTTCGTCTGCGGATCGCGATCGATCCGTGCGAGGAGCTCGCGCTCGAGGGAGATCTGTACCGGCTTCGCTGCCATGTGGGTAGTATCCCTCATGTTCATGTTGTGTCAATCCAACATGCCGCCGCAGCCCGCCGACCTGACTTCCTAGAAGCGGTAGGCCGCGGTCGCGGTCGCGCTCAGCGGGATGCCGGGGGTGAAGTGCATCTGCTCGACCGCGGGGCCGCCGGGGACCACCGCCGACGTATCGGCGAACTGGGCCTCGCGCCATTCGCTGTTGAGCAGGTTGTTGAGGGTCAGGTTGAGGTCGAGCTTGCCGAACGTGCGGCCGGCGATCAGGTCGAAGATCAGGTAGCCCTGGGCGGTCAGCGTGCCGTCGTCGTTGCCCGGGCGATCGCCGATGCCGCGCGCGCGCAGCGACACGAACGCCGGACCGTGCAGCAGGGTGATGCCGCCCTGGCCCATGATCTTGGGCGCGAGCGCCAGCGCGCTGCCATTGC
This sequence comes from Kofleriaceae bacterium, assembly GCA_036265355.1. Taxonomy (GTDB): domain Bacteria; phylum Myxococcota_A; class Polyangia; order Haliangiales; family Haliangiaceae; genus JABFXX01. The sequence continues at coordinate 3,125 of DATAPF010000415.1, forward strand.
CGGCGTTGTGCACGAACGCCGAGTGGGCGAGGCTGAGGTTGGCGTCGAGCCGCAGCCATGGCAGTGGCATGTACGAGCCCTCCAGGTCGACGCCGTAGCGCCGGGTCGGGCCCGACGACTCGGTGCCGCCCTCGTCGCCGTTCCACACCAGCTCGGAGTCGAGGTGGAGGTACCAGAAGTCCGCCGACAGCCGCGCGTGCGGAATCACGGTGGTGCGGAACCCCGCCTCGGCACCCAGGCCGCGGGCGAGCGCACCCTCGCCGTGGCTGGCGACGTTGCCCCGTGCGTCGTTGGAGTGGAACCCGCTGCCCGCGTTGGCGAACAGATCGAGCTTGGGCGTGACCTCGGCCTCGATCGACAGCTTGGGCAGGACGATCGCGCGGCTCGCGCTGCCGCCGGTGGTCGTCATCGGATCGCTCCGGGTCGCGGGGTTGAGGTCGTCGACGTCCCAGCTGAACTGCTCGAACCGCAGGCCCGGCAGCACGTGGACGTGCGGCAGCACGTGGATCGTGGCCTCGACATAGCCGCCGACATCGCGGATCCGGTCCATCGTGTCGTTGCACGGGTTGGGGCCCTGATCGAAGCAGTCGGGGAGCCGCACCCGCTTCTGCGCGTGCCACAGCGCGTTCTCGGTGTTGTCGTTGCGCAGCTGGACGCCGGTGGTCAGGTAGGTGTCGAGGCCGGCGAGCGAGAAGTGGCGCTCGTAGGCGGTATCGAGGCCCCACACCATGCGCGAGTCGTTCTGCTCGATCTCGTCGCCGTGCACCGGATCGCGCGCGAACAGCGTGAAGTCGGAGAACAGCCGCAGCCGGTATTCGAGGCCGAACAGCGACGCGCGCCACAGGCCGCCCTGGTCGTCGCGGACGCGGTAGCCGAGCTGGAGGCTGGTGCGCGAGGTGTCGCCGCCTTCCGATGGATCGAGCGAGCCGAACCGGCTGATCAGTCCCTGGGCGACCGCGGACTCGGGGACCTGGCCCGACGCGTTCCAGCTCGCGGCGTACCAGTTGGTCTCGATCTGGAGATCGCCGCGGCCGACCTGGCCCTGCCACTTGACCAGCGCGTTGCCCTGGCGGAAGTGCTGGGCATTGTCGAATGGCCCGTCGGTGTCGCCGATCTGCGCGGCGATCAGCGATCGATCGGTGGCATTGTCGCGGAGCTCCGGGCTCGCCATGCCGACGACCCGCCGGTTGTACTGATCGAAGCTCTTCGGTCCGGCGAGCGGCGCGCCACCGGCGGTCCACAGCGTCGGCCCGTCGACGCGGTCGATGGTCTGGAGCTCCATCGCGCCGGCGGTGTAGAAGTCGCCGAACCGCGCCGAGTACGGGCCCTTGTGGACGTCGACCGTCGAGATCGTCTCGGGGATCAGGAAGTGGGTGTCGGCGTAGCCCTGGCCGTGGCCGTGGCTCGGCATGTTGACCGGGATGCCGTCGGCGTAGATCGCGATGTCGGTGCCGTGGTCGGCGTCGAACCCGCGGATGAAGTACTGATCGGACTTCCCGCCGCCGGCGTGCTGCGACACCATCAGGCCGGGGACCTGGCGCAGGATGTCCGAGACCTGGGTGCGCGAGCGGAACTGCAGGTCGTCGCGCGACAGGTGGACCGACGACGCCGACTCGGCGGGCGCGCGGTCGTCGATCTCGATGACCTCGGCGTCGGCCTCGGCCGGTGCGGTCGGTTCGGGTGCCGGCACGGCCGCCGGCGCGCCGGACCCGGTCACCTCTGTTCCTGATGCGGAATTGGAGGGTGGCGGGCCAGGTGACGCGTCCGGTGGTGCGCCGGGGTCGCCGGCCGGGGCAGGCGCGCTGCCGGCGGGGGCAGGAGGACTGGCGTCCCCGGGGGACGACGGATCCGGAGTGGGCTGTGCAGAGACGAGCTGGGTCAGGCCGCAGGCCATCAGGCCGGCGATCGTCGCGACGACGCGGTTCGAAGAGGTCATGACGGTTCCGTTCGCGTAGCTGTTCATCGCGCGCGCCGCGGCGCGCGACCGCGACCGATCGGTGCGCGAGCGCGCACCGGCAGGCCGCCGTTCCGGGGATGGACGAACCAGCGCTCCCCCGAGCCGACCCGGATCGCCACACAGCCTTCGCGAGGTCGAGCGCCGCGACGAGGGATACGTGCACCTCGTGGAACGGCTGACCCGATCGCGAAGTCCGCGCCGCGAGGCGGGATCGATCCGGTGAGCTCCGGGTTCAGGCCATGTGCGGAGGGCCGCGCGCGGTGGCGGCCGGCGGCGGAGCTGCGGGGATCGCCGAGCCGGCGCAGATCGCCAGCAGGACCGGCCGGCGGTCGACCGGCAGCGGGTGCAGGATCGGCGGCGCGGCCGGCGCGATCGCGGCGGCGTGGTGAGCGAGCCCGGCAGCGTGCTGGGCGACGTCCCTCGTGTGCGGCTGACCGTCGCGCACCGGATGACTCCGGCGGTGCGCCCGCGGCGTCGCGAAGTGAATCGTACCGTCGGCGTGCCGGTGCGTCGTCTCCTCGAACGACACCGTGACGATCCCACCCGCAGTGTGGACGTGCGGCGCGAGCTGATCGTGCAGCGCCTCGTGGAGCGCGGGCAGCGCCTCGACACCGGCCAGCCACAGCGCCACGGCCGCGAGCGCCATGCGAGCTCGCACTGCCCGTGCGCGGACCGCTGTCATCCGGGCCGTTGTATCACGCGCCAGTTGCCCCACGACGCAAGGTACGAGGCGGCACTCGCCGCGGATCATCGCATCCCGCACCGCGGTCGCGCGGCCGCACAACGACTACATGCGCAACGGAATCCGCCGGTTGCGCTCGTCACCCGATCGGCCGCGTGGCAAAGTCGCGACGGAGGTCACCGATGTCTATGCGCACGTTCCACGTCCAGGTCGGCGATCAGGTCTTCCTCGAGGAAGGTGGCGAGGAGATCGGCGCGGTCCGCCGGGTCGCCAAGGATCATGTCGTGATCTACATCGAGGGCGCCGGCGACTTCACGCTGACCGGCCCGGAGATCGCGGCGGCCCACGACGGCAAGCTGCGGCTCGATCCGAACAAGCTGGAGCCGTTGCTGCTCGCGGCCGCGCGCTCGGCCCACGATCACGAAACCGACTAGCCAGCGGCGGATCCCATCACCGCGGCGGGCCGCAGGTCGGCAGCCCTGCCGGGGCCGTCAGCTGGAACTTCTCGGCGTCGATCGTGACGTTGACCGTGCGCTCGTGCCACTCGACGGTGAGATCGGCCTTCTGCTTGTTCGGGGTGGTGAAGCGCGACTTGCCGGGCACGCGATGCGGTTTGCCCTCGGCGTCCTTGGCGTCGGTGAACGCGGCGTTCTTGACCGTCCACTCCGGCTTGCCATCGGCGGCGGTCCGCTCGCTCTCGAGCACGTCCCACTGCTGGTCGTGCACCGCGATCGCGAGCGTCTGTGTGCCATCCGCGCCGGACAGCTTGACCTCATAGGCGCCCTTGTCCGCGTCCCAGGTCACGCTGCCGGTGGGCTGCGCGATCAGCGGCGGCGCGCCGAGCGCGAGGTGCAGGAAGTCGTCGGGCGCGAGCTCGATGCCGAAGAACGTCGCGATCGACTGCTTGTTGCACGGCCCGGTCAGCACGCAGTTGTTCTGGTAGTTGACCGAGACGAACTTGCTGCCGTCGCACGCCATCTCGGCGACCGTGCTGCCGCCGGCCGGCGACAGCGCGGCGATCCGGACCTTGGCCCCGGTCTCGCCCATCGCCAGCACGTCGCCCTTGAAGCGATCGCTGCCCAGCCAGTACTCCATGACCGCCTCGCCCCGGAACGAGCGCAGGTCGTCCTTGGCCTTGGTCAACCGATCGACGACCTCGGCGACCGCCGGCGCCGCCCCGCTCGGCTGCGGCGTCCCGCCGTGCGGACAACCAGCGGCGAGCACGAGCGTGACGACGAGCGCGATGGGTTTCATGGAGGTGTGATAGCAGACCTCAGGTGCTTGCGAACCAGCTTGCGCAGATGGCTGCGATCGCTGTGCGCGACCCGCGCGGCCTCCGACAGGTTGCCCCCGGTGTGGCGCAGAAGCTCGGCGACATACCAGCGCTCCCAGAGGCCGATCGCGCGCTCCTTGGCATCGCGGAACGACAGCGTCGGATCGAACTCGTCGATCACGACCGCCTGGCGCTCGCCGCGCGGCTCGCGGGCCGGCTCGGCGTCCGCGCACGGATCGCCGGCGTCGCCCGGGCCGTCGATCTGCAAGGCACCCGGCATCGCATCGGACAGCGCGCCGGACGCATCGGTCATCGCATCGGTCATCGCATCGGTCATCGCCTCCGGCATCGCATCGGTCATCGCCTCCGGCATCGCATCGGTCATCGCATCGGTCATCGCCTCCGGCATCGCATCGGTCATCGCCTCCGGCATCGCGTCCCACGCCGGTCGCGCGGTCGACTCGCTGAGCTCGGACATTGTGGTGAAGGTATTCTCGAGGGTCATGGGTGGAATCCTGTGCAGCTGATGGACCAGCCCCGAGGGCCGGGCCAGCCACGCTTGCGCAGGTGTTACGAGCGAGCGAGCCGGACGGACTGCTGCCGCGCGCCTGCAGGGACGTCCCGCGGACTGCTGCCGCGCGCCTGCAGGTGATGTCCCGCGCCTGCAGCCGCGGCCACCGGACGGCCGGTGCCGCCAAGTCAGCGATCGCAGGCGGGATCCGCCGCGATCGCGGCGGGCGTCTGCCGCAACATGCTGCGTCCGGTCGACGCGCTGTCCGCGCTGCCGGCCTTTCCGTGTGGCGGCCCTGCGCTCAGCGCAGCAGGCTCTCCAGCCACGCCATCTGGTCGGCGCTGCGCTCGACCTGCTGCTTGACCAGGTCCGCGCCGCCGTGGCCGGAGTTGCGCTCGATCCGCAGCAGGATCGGCGCATCGCCGGTCTGCGCCCCCTGCATCATCGCGGCGAGCTTGCGCGCGTGCATCGGATCGACCCGGTCGTCGTGATCGGCCGAGTCGAACAGCACCGCCGGGTAGGCGCGCGCGCCGGCGTCCACCGCCACGCGGTACGGCGAGTAGTGGTAGAGCGCCTTGAACTGCGCCTCGTCCTCCGCCGAGCCGTACTCCGGCACCCAGGTCTTGCCCGAGCCGAACAGGTGATAGCGCAGCATGTCGAGCAGCGGGACCGCGCAGATCACCGCCTTGAACAGGTCCGGCCGCTGGGTGACCGCGGCGCCGACCAGCAGGCCGCCGTTGGAGCCCCCCGAGATCGCCAGGTGATCGCGCGACGTCCAGCGCTCGGCGATCAGGTACTCGGCCGCGGCGATGAAGTCGTCGAACACGTTCTGCTTGACCAGCTGCATGCCGGCGCGGTGCCAGCCCTCGCCGTACTCGCCGCCGCCGCGCAGGTTGGGGATCGCGATCACGCCGCCGCGCTCCAGCCACACCGCGCGCGAGCTCGCGAACACCGGCGTCATGCTGACGTTGAACCCGCCGTAGCCGGTGAGGATCGTCGGGCGCGCCGCGTCGCGCACGGTGCCCTGCTTCGACAGGATGAACATCGAGATCTTCGTGCCGTCCTTCGACGGATAGAACACCTGCTCGGCGGTGAGCTGCGCGGTGTCGACCGGCAGCTTGATCCGCGCCCACTCCGCCGTCTTGCCGGTGTGGATCGATGCCTTGTAGATCACCTGCGGCTCGGTGAACGACGTGTAGCCGATGTAGCCGGTGTCCTCGTCGGGATTGCCGACGATGCCGCCCGCGCTGCCCAGCGGCGGCAGATCGACCTTGTGGACCAGCTTGCCGGCGAGGTCGTGGATCTCGATCTCGTTCGCCGCGTGGCGCAGGTAGGTCAGCACCAGGTGCTCGCCGACGACGCCGGCGTGCTCGAGCGTCGCGTCGCTCTCGGGGACGATCTCCTTCCAGGCCGCGCGGTTGATCCCACGGGGGGCTCTGCCCCCCGCCCCGCCGGCGGAGCCGTCGGGGTCCCCACCCCCCGTCTCGCTGCGCTCGAGGTGCGCGGGGTCGACCTTGTATACCCGGTTCTTCGGCGCGCCGTCGTTGGTCATCACGTAGAACTGATCGCGCCAGGCGGTCAGCTCGAACGTCGCGTCGACGCCCTCGACCAGCGCCGTCCAGCCCGGCGCGTGCTTGCGGGTGTCCTTGAAGTACAGGTCGGTCGAGTTCCAGCCGTGCTGGATCGCCACGAGCAGCCAGGGGCCGTCGCGCGACAGCTCGGCGGCAATGAACGTGCCGGGGTTGCCGGTCGCGGCGTGGATGACCGGATCGCCGGCGACCGGCGCCCCGAGCTTGTGGTAGCGGATCTCGGCGAACCCCGGGCGGTCCGCGATCGTCACCTTGTCGCCGACCGCCGGGACCCACGTGTAGTAGAAGCCATGGTTGTCGGGCGTCCACGATGGATTCGCGTACTTCGCGCCCTCGATCGTCTCGGCCAGGTCCTTGCCGGTCGTGACGTCCCGGATGTGGAGCACCGACTCGTCGGAGTTGTGCTCCTTCACCCCGTATGCGACGTAGCGGCCGTCCCAGCTCGCCGACGTCACCCCCAGGCCCTTGCTGCCGTCGGCGCTCCACTGGTTGGGATCGAACAGCACCTGCTCGGCGCCGGCCTCGCCCTGCTTCCAGTAGATGATGGTCTTCTCCTTGTCGGCGTGCTTGCGCGCGTAGAAGTACCGGCCGCCGCGGTGGATCGGCGCGGTGATCGCGTCGTAGTAGAACACCTGCTTGAGCCGCGCGACCCAGTCATCGCGGTGCGGCGACTGGCCGAGCTGGCCGCGCGCGTAGCCGTCCTGCGCCGTCATCCATGCCTGGACCTCGGGCGAGTTCTCGTCCTCGAGCCAGCGATACGGATCGTGGATCGTCTGGCCGTGCAGGGTGTCGTTGGCGGTGGCGACCCGGGTGGTCGGCCACGGATGGGGATGCTGGACCGGTGGCATCGCGACCTCGGGGGCTTTCTCGGGAGCTTGCGCGACGGGGTGCGCAGGCGGGTCGACCGGCACCTGGGCGCTCTGCGTTGCTCCACCACAGGCGGCGACCATGATCGGCAACAGCTTGCGCATCCGCGTGATGTACACCGAAGCCTCGGCGAGGTCGAGCGCGGCGATTGATCGAGAGGGGACTTTCGCGTCGCGCGGCCGTGCACCTGCGAGCGCGGTGCGCGATCACAAGGCCCGGCAACGTTTGCTAGGGCGCCCCGTACTGGGGCAGGTCGATCCGCCACCGGCCACCCTGCTTCACCACATCGATCCGGGAGCGGCCGGCCGGCGATACCACCTCGACCGACGCGCGATCGGCCTGCTCCTCGACCACCGTGATCTCGGTCGGATCCGGAACGCCGTCGGAGCTGCCGATCGAGATCAGGTCCCGGGCGGTGTAGCGCTGCGCTGCGCCGACCAGGTCGGTCGCGTGGCGGGCCTGGCCCGCGAGCCGGTCCTGCGTCGCCTGCGACAGCAGCTCGAACACCGTGTCGCGGTCGCCGGCCTTGGCCGCTTGCAGCAGGTCGCGCACCGCGGCCTCGGGCCCGGGCTGGGTCACCCGGCAGCTGCGGCCGGCCACCGCGGCGGCGAGCGCCATCGCGGCCAGCGCGCTCGCGACCGCGGCCAGCGTCGAGCGCCGCGAGGTCAGCGCGAGCGCCATAGCCCCAGCTTCTTGTGGACCTCGGCCATCGTGCGCTGCGCGACCGCGCGCGCCTTCGCCGCCCCCTGCTCCAGGATGTCCTGCACGCGCTGCGGCGACGCGACCAGCTCCGCGCGCCGCGCCGCGTAGCCGGCGAACTGCGCCGTCATCGTGTCGGCGAGCCGGCCCTTGCAGTCGACGCACCCGATCGCCGCCGTCGTGCAGCCCTGCTGCATCCACGCCAGGTCCTCCGCCGACGACATCGCCCGGTGGATCGTCGCGATGTTGCAGTCGTCGGGGTTGCCCGGATCCTCGCGCGACACCCGCTTCTCGTCGGTGACCGCCCGGCCGAGCAGCTTCTTGACCCCGGCCGCCGCGCGCGCGGGGTCGGCCGCCGCCCCGCCGAACAGCGCGAGCGGGATGTGGTTGCCGAGCGACTTGCTCATCTTCTTCTTGCCGTCGAGCCCGAGCAGCTTGGGCAGCTGGGTCAACAGCGGCTCGCATTCGGGGAACACCTTGCCCCAGCGATGGTTGAAGCTGCGCGCGATCCGGCGCGCCAGCTCGATGTGCTGGACCTGGTCCTGCCCGACCGGCACGCGCTCGGCCTTGTACAGCAGGATGTCGGCGGCCTGCAGCACCGGGTACTGGAACAGCCCGGCGTTGACGTTCTCCGGCTGGTTCTCGGCCTTGTCCTTGAACTGCGTCATCCGCTCCAGATCGCCGAACCCGGTGACGTTGGTGAACACCCACGCCAGCTCGGTGTGCTCGGGGACCATCGACTGCAGGAACAGCAGCGAGCGCTCCGGGTCGATGCCCAGCGCGAGGAGATCGATCACCATCTCGGTGACGCGCCTGGCCATCTCCTTGGCGTCGTACTCCTGGGTCAACGCGTGATAGTCGACGACACAGAAGATGCAGCGGTACTCCTCTTGCAGCGCCACCCAGTTGCGAACCGCGCCGAGATAGTTCCCCAGATGCAGCTCCCCCGTTGGCTGGATTCCCGAAAACACCGTTTTCATCGGTGTTCTGTGTACTTGTGGCCGGATCTCCCGTCAACTAGACTCGCCGCGCCCGGTCTCGGCGCGACCGGGGAACCTCGCAGCCCGGTGGAGGAAGTCATGCAGATCCGACGCTTTGCTCGCTGGGTGGGGAGCTTGGCGCTGATCCTCGGGGTGACCGCCTGCGTCGTTCACGACACGCCGCCTGTGAATCCTGGTTACGGTTACTACGGCCCGCAGAGCTACGGCCCGGGCTATGGACCGCCCCCCTCGTCGGCACCGGGCTCCGACGACACCGCCGGCGGCGGGGTCAGCGAGCCGACGCCGTACAGCGTCGACAGCATGCCCCCCGAGCCGCTCTACGAGCAGATGACCCCGTCGCCGGGCGATGGCTTCGTCTGGATCGACGGCTACTGGCACTGGAACGGCTACGAGTGGGTGTGGGTCAACGGCCGCTGGGAGCGCGAGCAGTCGGGCTACGTCTACGTCGAGCCCAGCTACGACTACGTCGGCGATCAGTTCATCTACGTCCCGGGCTACTGGGCGCCCCCCGCGCGCATCCCGCACGGCTGGCACGTCCGCGACCACCGCCACGGCCGCCCGACGATCGTCTCCCGCCCGGTCGGCGGCACCTGGCCGCCCGTCGTCGGCGATCGCCCCCGCCCGCCGACGATCGGCAGCCCCGGCCGCCCGATCTACGTGTCGCCCGGGTCCGCAAATCGCCCCGGCTCCATGGGCCTCGGCAGGCGCCCACCGGTCTACCATCCGCCGGTCTACAGCGGAGCCGGCGCGCCCGTGTTCCAGGGCCCCGCGCCCGTCCCCGGCGGAGGCCAGCCCGCGCCGGGCGCGCAGCCGGCGCCTGGTGCGCGGCCCCCGACCGCCAACCCGGGCGGCGCGGTCTACTACCCGCCTCGCCCGACGCCGCTGCGGCCGCGTCCGCCCGCCGGCACGCCCGGCAACACCTGGCGTCCCCCCGTGCAGCCGGTCCCATCGCAGCAGGCGCCGATCTGGACCCACCCGAACCCGGGCGGCGCACGCCCGCCGATCGCGGCGCCGCAGGGCCCGGTCTACGCCCCGAGAGGCCCCGGCGCCTCGGTCCCGCCCTCGGCCTGGCGCCCCGGTCCGCCGGCCCCAGCGCCGCATGCCCCGTCGCCACCTCCCGCCGCGCCGCCGCACGCGCCGCCTCCGGCGCCCGCGCCGCCTCCGTCACCGCCGTCGAGCAACGGCCACAGCGCCCACCCGCGATAGGCCCTCAGGTCTCTCGCGCGGCACGTCACCGAGCGAGGAGTCGAGCTATGTTCGCGCCGATGCCGGGGCGGCGCGACGCGCTGATGATGATCGCGGCCGTCGCGCTGCTCGCCGCGGTGACGATTGGATGGGGCGAGCGAATCGGTGTCAACGGCGGCGCGGGCTGGGACGGCCAGGCCTACGTCAGCTGGGCGCGCGACTTCCCGGCTGCGATGCGGTCCGGGTTCACGGTCTACCAGAGCAAGCGCGTGGTGCCGTCGGCGATCGTGTACGGCGCGCTGCGGGCGCTCGGCAACCCACGCTCCGCCCCCGACGTCATCGTCGCGTTCCAGGTGCTCGACGCGCTCGCGCTGATCGCGTCCGCGCTGTTCCTCCACCTCATCGCGCGGTCGCTCGCGTGGTCGCGCGCGACGGCATGGGCGGCGTTCGCGCTGACCTTCCTCGGGTTCGATCTCGCGCGCAACGCGCTGTACTACCCCGCGCTGACCGACACGTTCGCGTTCCTGCTCGGCATGGCGCTGGTGTGGGCCTACCTCGAGCGCCGCGCCGTCGCGTGCGGCGTGATCGCGGTGCTCGCGGCGAGCACCTGGCCGGCGGTGTTCCCGATCGCGCTCGCCGCGATGGTCCTGCCGCGCCCCGAGGCGCTACCAGCGGTCGAGCTCCGGGGCCGGCCCGCCGCCGCGCTCGCCATTGCCGCGGCAGCCGCCGCCGGCGCGATCGTCTGGCTCGTCGCGTACTGGCGGCATCCCTATCCCACGATGGGCAAGTACGTTGCGCTCGCACACACCGATCTGCTCGCGGTGACGATCGCGTGCACCGCGCTGGTGTGCGGCGCGGCGGTCCACGCGATCGCGCGCGAGCCGCGGGCGTGGGCGGTGGTCCCGTACCTGCGCTCGCTGGCGCCGCGGCGCACCGCGATCGCCGCCGCCACTGCGATCGCGATCTTCGCCGCCCGCGAGCTCTGGGTGCGCACGCTCGGCACCCGCGGCCCCGGGATCCGGTTCGACGAGTTTGCCGGGATGGCCGCGGCGTTCAACGTGCGCGGCCCGCTGTGGAACGTCGTGCACCACGTCGTGTGGTTCGGCCCGGTCGTCGTGCTCGCGATCCTGGTCTGGCCACGCGCGTGCGCGCGGCTCGGCGCGTGGGGCTACGTGCCGATCGCCGCGGTCGTACTCACGATCGCGCTGTCGATCGATACCGAGTCGCGCGTGCTCGTCGGGCTCTGGCCGTTCGTGATCGTCGCGGTGGTCGACGCGGTCGCCTGGACGCCTCGGTCGGCCGCGACCGCCGCGGCCCTCGGCCTGGCGTGGTCGAAGCTGTGGTGGCACCTCGGCTACGATCGCGCGATCGACGCCTTCGACTGGCCGAACCTCCGCTACACGATGCACGATGGCCCGCGCGCCAGCGACGCGACGTTCCTCGCGCACGGCGCCGCGGCGGTGATCACCGGCGTCCTCCTGGCGCTCGCGCTGCGCCAGCAGCCTACCGGCGTCGATGATGGCGAGTCCGACGGTCGCACAGGCTCCGTACGCCCGGTATACTGACGTCGTGATGTTCAGGGACCGACTGCTCGCGACGTTGCGCGCCGTCGAGCCAATTCTCGAAGTGCCGGGAGTGCTCGTGGCAGGCTCCGAAGTGCCAAACCTCCTGGAAGCAAACGCCGCAGCGACGCTCGTGGTATCCCAGGATGTCGACCTCGCGATTCCGGTCGCGGTCCACGAGACGGTGAAAGCTCGACTTGACCGGATCACACGCCTCGTTCCGTCCTCCGACGAACCATCGGTCTGGGTCCCGCGGCCGGAGGACCCGGAGCTGATCGAAGTCAACTTCATCGGCCTCGATCCGGCCATTGTCGAACCGATGGATACTTACGAGAAGGAGGATCAACGGCTACCGCTCATGGTCTTCGGACCCTTGTCCTTGCTGACCGCCGGCTCTGTGGTCGAGATCGACGGCCTTCGCATCCCGCTGCCGCAGCCTGCCGGCCTCGCGCTCGAAAAGCTGGTATCCGACCGGACGGGAGAAAAGGGTGACCGCGACCTCCTCGTCGTTGCCGGGTTGCTCACCGCCATGACGCCTGCCGATTTCGACCAGCTGGAGCGCGTATATCTCGGTCTTCCGGTCGAGTTGCGCCACCAGGTTCGATCCAACCTCTCGATCTTGTCCCTGCTCGATGCGCGCCCTGGTATGCCCGATCCCCGCCCGCACCGGCTTGTGGTCGACGCGTTGTTGCGTCGCCTGGAGTCCCGATGACGATCGCGGAACGCGTGAAGGCGGTGCGCGCCCGCGCCCGCGTACGGCGGTGGGAGTACCGGCAGCGCAACCTGGCGCACGGAGCGTGGGCTCGATTCCGCGCCGCGCTGGCACATGCGCGCGACGCATACGCGATCGATGATGTAACCGCCGCCGCACTGATCGCCGAGGGTTTCATCGTCGACGATCGCGGCCGTGGGCTGGAGCCGCCACGCACGATCCTCTGGATCACCGCGGAGCAGGCGGGCCGCCTCACCGGCGCGCGACCGATCGCGCTCCGGCTCGATGCCGAGCTCCTCGCAGCGCGCTGCCTGGCGCTGGTGCCGTTCGTGTAGCTCACTCGACGCGCAGGGCGCGCTCGAACTCCTCGGGGTTCGAGCTGGCGTAGATCGCGGACTCCATCGAGACCAGGCCGGTGTTGACCAGGTCGATCAGGTGCTGGTCGAACAGCTGCATCGAGTACAGGTCGCGGCCCTTGCGGATCAGCTCGGGGATGTCGGCCATCCGGCCGCCGCGCAGGCACTCGCGGATCGTGCGGGTGACCCGGAGGATCTCGACCGCGGGCAGCCGGCGCCGGCCGTCCTTGGCGGACAGCAGGCGCAGCGAGATGATCGCCTGCAGGCAGTCGCCGAGCCGCTCGCGGATCACGTCCATCGCGCCGGTGTCGAACAGGCCGAGGTAGCGCTGGACGGTGGCGACCGCGTCCGGCGTGTGGATCGCGCTGAGCACCAGGTGACCGGTCTCGGCGGCCTTGAGGCAGGTCGCCGCCGTCTCGCGATCGCGGATCTCGCCGACCAGGATGACGTCGGGATCCTGGCGCAGCGCCGCGGTCAGCGCGCCCGAGAAGCTGTCGGTGTCCGAGCCGACCTCGCGCTGGATGATCATGCACTTCTGGGGCTCGTGAATGAACTCGATCGGGTCCTCGATCGTGACGATGTGGGCGTGGCGGGTCTGGTTGATGTGGCGCAGCATCGCCGCCATCGTCGTGGTCTTGCCGTTGCCGGTCGCGCCGGTGATCAGGATCAGGCCGCGCCGTGCGTCGGCGATCTCGGCGAGCACCGGCGGCAGGTTGAGCTGCTCGATCGACAGCACCTGGATCGGGATCAGGCGCATCACGATGCCGACCGCGCCGCGCTGGCGGAAGATCGAGGCGCGGAACCGGCCGCGCTGGGCCAGCGCGTAGGACACGTCGATCTCGGCGAACCGCCGGGTGAAGTCGACGGTGATGTTGCGGTCCTCGAGGATCATCCGCGCGATCGTCTCGGTGTCCTGGCCGGCGAGCGGCGGCACCTTGATCGCGCCGAGCAGCTCGCCGTGCAGGCGGTAGTGCGGCGGGTAGCCGACCTCGAAGTGGATGTCCGAGACCCCGCGCTCGACCCCGAACGCGAGCAGCTTGTGGAAGGCGCTGCGGTCCATGAAGCGATCAGTTGAGGCCGGGCCGACCGCCGCCGCCGTCCTCGTCGGAAGCGATCTCGGACGCGATGTCGGGCACGGTCGGGGCGCGCCGCAGGCTGTCGAGCAGTGGCTCGGCCTCCGGGGTCGCGCCGAGCTCGTCGTCGGTCAGCGGCCGCCACGCGGTGGCGACCGGCTCGCCGCGCACCGGGTGGACGCCGGAGCTCTCCGGCGACCGGTCGTCGCGCGGGATCTGGAAGTCCTTGGTGACCTCGTCCTGGCCGAATGCGTTGCGCACGATCGCGCCGGCGAGCGCGCGCCGGCTCGCCGCGAGCCCGAGCGGCCGGACGTCGCGGTCGTCGTCGTCGTCGTCCTCGTCGGCTGCGACCAGCGCGACGTCGGGCACGGTGAGCGTCACGTTGCGCAGCTCGCCGCGCACGTCGTCGGGGACGATCGGGAAGCCCTGGCCCGGCCGCGCCATGTAGTAGCCCTGGCCGTAGCGCAGCCCGAGGTCGCGCAGCGCCACGACGTCGTCGAGCCGCTCGATGCCCTCGGCGATCATCACCGCGTCGATGGTCTCGGCGATGTGGCGCAGCGAGCGCAGCATCTCGCGCTTGACCGTCGAGCGCGCGATGCCGCGGATCAGCACGTCGCTGATCTTGATGAAGTGCGGGCGCAGCGACATCACGGTCTCGAGGTTGGAGTGCCGGGTGCCGACGTCGTCGATCGCGACCCCGAAGCCCATCCGGGTATAGGTCGCGAGCGCGCGCTTGAACGACGCGAAGTTCTCGATCGCCAGCCGCTCGGTGATCTCGAACACGATGTTGGCCGGGGTCAGCCCGGCCGAGCTCAGCAGGTTGCCGACCTCGACCTCGATGAACGCGGCGTCGTAGAACGACATCGGCAACAGGTTGACGAACAGCCGGTGGACCGGCTCGAGGGTCAGCGCGTTGCGCAGCGCGCCCCGGAAGCACGCGCGGTCGAGCTCGACGGTGAGATCGACCTCGTCGGCGATCGCGAACAGCGTGGCCGGCGACTCGAGCGCGGTGCCGCGCGGACCGCGGGTCAGCGCCTCGTAGGCGAACACGTCGCCGCTGCCGAGGTCGACGATCGGCTGGTAGACCGAGGTCAGGCCGTCGCCCAGGATGATGTCCTGCAGGGTCGAGCGATCGCGGTGCGCCTTGCGCTCGCGCGCGTTGCGGGTCGCGGCGATCGCGTCGGTGATCAGCCGCGCCGCGATCCGCTCGGGCCGCAGCAGCGAGTTGCCGAGCACGCGGGCCGAGCCGACGGTGATCCGAGGCTGCTCGCGCAGCACCTCGCTGACCATCGGCGCCAGGCCATCCTCGACCGCGCGCTCGACGGCGAACGCCAGGCCCTCGAGGTCGACCCGCTGGCCGGGCCGCGGCGACAGGATCACGAGGTAGCCATCGCCGTCGCCCGACCGGCAGATCAGGTCGGCGCGGTCGAGCACCGTGCTGCGCAGCCGGTCGAGCACCTCGGCGGCGTGGTCGTAGATCTCGCTGTGGTGGGCGACGCCGAGGTCGAGCTCGACCCGGTGCAGCCGCGACAGGTCGACCAGCAGGCACGACAGCGAGCGGTCGCGCAACAGGACCGCGGTGACCTCGTTCATCCGCTCCTGGTAGGGCCGGAACCGGTCGAGCTGGGGCAGCGGGGTGAACTGGCGGCTCGCCGCGCGCGCCAGCGACGGATCGTCGCCGGCGGAGAAGAAGTGGACGCGGCCCGGCCCGCCGCGCTTGGCGCCGCGCACCGCGGCCTCGGCGGCGGTCAGCAGGCCCTCGGGGTCGGCAGCGTCGTCGGGCAGCGACGCGACGCCGATCGACACCGACATGTGCCGGCCGCCCGGCATGTCGGCGACCGCGACCGCGTCGCGCAGCCGCGCCGCCTTGGTCAGCGCGCCGGCCTTGCCGGCCTCCGGCATCAGCAGCACGAACTCCTCGCCGGAGTAGCGCGCGACGACGTCCGAGCCGCGCGGGCGATCGACCGACTCGTCCTCCTGGAGGACCAGCGCGATCCGGCGCAGGATGTCGTCGCCGATCTGGTAGCCGAGGTCGTAGTTGACGCTGGCGAACCCATCGATGTCGGCGATCATCAACGACATCGGCTGGCCGTAGCGCAGCGCCCGCGCGCACTCCTCGCGCAGCCGCTCCTGGAACGCGCGGTGGGTGTACAGGCCGGTCAGTCCATCGCGCAGCGTGAGCGCGTCGAGCTGGATGCCCATCTGCGCCAGCTGCTCGGTCGCGGCCGAGATCTCGCGGCCGCGCGACTCCAGCTGGGCGACCAGCACGCGCTCGTGCTCGCGGAGGTGCTGGTTGGCGAGCCGGAGCTCGGCGACCAGCCGGGCGTTGTCGCGCTCCAGCCGGAACGTGTGGACCAGCTGCTCGACCACCTGCAGCAGGTCGGACAGCTTCCACGGCTTGGTGATCACGTAATGCAAATGACCATCGTTGATGGCCTTGATCAGGTCCTCCGACTCGGGGAACCCGGTGACCACGGCGCGGCGGCACATCGGCCGGAGCTCGGCGACCCGCGCCAGGAGCTCGGCGCCCGGCAGCCCGGGCATGCGCAAGTCCGCGAGCACACAGGCCACCTCGGGGTTCTTCTGGACGTGCTCCAGCGCCTCCAGGCCATTGTTGGCCAGCAGCACCATGAATTTTCCACCGAGGACCCGGGCGAGGGCCCTCAGATTGTTGAGCTCGTCATCGACGCAGACGACGATCGGCTTGGCCGCGTCGTCGGCTGCTGGTTGCTCGGTGTCGACGACCGCCAACGTGAAGGAAGTATCGGTCTTACCGTGCGCACTGTGAAGAGCTTCGCGCGGCGATTACCCGACTCTAACCCCGCTCACGCAGCTTGCCGCCGACGGACCTACATCCCCCACAGTGTGAACAGTGAGATCGCAAGCGCCCGCTCGATCAGCCACTTGATCGCGAGCGCGGCGAGCGCGATCGACAGCACCGGCATCGCGCGGCGCCGGTAGCGCTCGGCGCCGAGCTCGCGCGCCGCCAGCCAGGCCAGCGGCAGCGCGATCGCGACGATCACGAGCTGACCGATCTCGACGCCGAGGTTGAACCCGAGCAGCGGCGCGATCACGTGGTCGGGCGGCAGCAGCACAGCGAGCACGCTGGCAAACCCGAGGCCATGCACCAGGCCGAACCCGAAGGTCAGCGCGAACCGCCAGCGCACGTCGGGGCGGACGATGTTCTCGATCGCGGTGTACAGGATCGACACCGCGATCAGAGATTCCACGAGCCGGCCCGGCAGCCGGACCCAGCCGAGCGACGCCGCGATCAGCGACAGGCTGTGGGCCACCGTGAACGCGGTGACGATCGTCGCCGTGCGGCGCAGCGTCGCGACCGGCGGCCGGACGTCCCAGCCGGCGCCGCGCCGCACCAGCATCACCACGAGCAACAGGGCGAGCACGAAGCTGACGTGATCGCGGCCGTCCCAGATGTGGTCGATCCCGGCGACGATCCAGCCGCCGAGGCCGAGCGCCTCGCCGGCGTGGACGCGGAGGACAGGATCCCCGGCGCGGACGGCGACGGCGTCCCCCGGCGCATCGGGGCCATGCACGGTGACGATCGCTTCATGGCGTGGATCGACGGCAAAGAATGCCCGGAAGTCGAGCGCGATCTGCGCGAGGTCGACCGCGCACGCGACCTGCCAGCGGATCACGACGAACCGCGCGTCGGCGTCGGCGGCTGCGGCGGGCGGCCCCGCCGGGCACGGCGCACCCGGATCGGGACCGATCGCCAGCCAGCCTGCGACGTACGCGGCGACGGTGGGCACCGCCGCCACGGCGACGGTCGGCCGCGCGTCGGGCGCAAGCCCCAGCGGCTCGGTGACGTCGCCCGGAGCGACCGTGAGCGCGACGGTCGCCCGCCGGCCCTCGACGGTGACATCGACGTACTTGACCGACGTCTGGTGTGCGCGGGCCGGGGCGGCGACCGCGGCGAGCGCGATCATCGCGCACAGCACCGCGCCGCGCCCGGGGATCGCGGTGGGACTCCGCCGCATGGGGCGGTTCTAGCTCACGGGGCCGGCTGTCGGCTAGCCGCGCCGGATTGCGGCGGCGCGCGGCGCTTCAGGCCCCCCTGCGGTGGGCGTCGAGCCGGCCGAGCACGCGGTGGATCCGGCGCACGACGTGGGTCGCGTCGCCGCGATCCGACCTCAGCTGGCCGGCGAGCCCGCGGAGCTCGTCCTGGGCAGCCGCGCGCGGCTCCCTCGCGCGCTGGACCTCGAGGTAGGACTCCAGCTCCATGGTGCAGCGGGCCATCGCCTGCTGCAGCGGCTCGTCGCCCGGCTCGTCGAGCGCGGCCGCGACCTCGTCGACGAGGTCCGCCAGGGCGGTGAGCCGTCGTGCGTCGAGGGGGTCCGATGTATGGCTGGCTGGAAGCCTCAGCGCCGGATGACTACGCTCCCTGCGCGCACCGGCCTCGATCGGCGTCGTAGCAAGAACTACTGCTGATGCATGCGGTTGCTGTGCTCTCACGGTCTCCGCGAGTTGCAGCCATCATGCCGGGCCGCCGCCGAGCGAACCGGCGCACCGGCGACGGCCGCGGCGCAGGACTCGAGGATCTGCCGGCGCATCGCGTTGCACCGGAGCTCCGCTATCGTAGATCTCCCGTCGAGAGTCACCGCGAGGCCCGCCGGGGACATGTGCAATGCACATGTCCCGGCCTTGCCGCCGGTACCCGAGGCCGCGCGGACCGGCCCGGTAGGCGCGATCAACCTGTAACCATACCTGTTCGTTGGTGCAGCCGGGAGCCGTGTTATGTTGCGGGATGATGGGTCGCGATCAGACACGTATGCTGATATGCGCGGTCGCATCGCTTGTGCTCATCCTCAGTGGCGCGCTGTTCATGGTGTGGTTCCGCGCCGCGACCGAAGGGTTCGAGCTGAACCGGCTCTCGATCGATCTCGTCGCCGTGCGCCTGTGCGGCACCGGCCATGTGTGCGCGCGGGAGTCGGTCGGCTCGGTGCGCGGCATGTACCCATCGCTCGCCGCGGTGACGCTGTGGTCCAGTCTCGGCTTCGCAGCGCTGGTCGGGTTCCAGGCCGGTGCCCGGCTGCTCGCCGGCGGCGCGCTCGACGTCTTCACCAAGCTCGGCTACATGCTGGCGCTGATGGCGATCTCGCTCGCCGTCGCGACCGCCTACCTGTTCGGGCCCGACGTGTCCGACGTGCGGATGGTCGCGGCCACGTGGTCCGATGTCGCGCTACACCGGACCTGGGCGCCGGTCACGCTGCTCGCGGGGCTGTCGCTCGGCTTCGCCGCGGTCTACCTGGCGGTCGCGCGCGAGTCCAGCGACCCCGCGGCGGCGTACAAGCCGGTCACCATCGACCCCGGTGCGACCGATCACCGCCGGCGCGTCTCGATCCCGTTCCCCGTGCCGCCCGGAGAAGAGACCGATTTCGGGATGCCCGCCGCGCGCGAGCCGACCGCGATCACGCGCAACGAGCACCCCGGCCAGGCCGGCGCGCGCCGCGAGCAGACCGGCCCCACGCGCCCCCATCCGCCGACCCAGCCGCTCGGCTCCGCGCAGCGTGAGCAGACCGGCCCGCTCGAGCCGCTCGAGCAGACCGGCCCGCTGCGCCCGCTCGAGCCGCTCGAGCACACGGGGATCCTGCACGCGGCCCATCCCCAGGCGCGGCCGCCCGCCCCCGGTCGCGACTCGACCAGCACGATGCGCGCCGCCCGTCCCGCGGTGCAGCCGCTGCTCGCCATGCGCCGCGAGCAGACCGGCTCCCTGCGCCCCCATTCCACGACCCAGCCGCTCGGCTCCGCGCGGGCACCGTCGGATGCGCTGCCGGTCGCCGGTCCGCCGACCGAGCCGTTGCTGCCGCCGCCGGGCGCGTTTCGCGAGCCAACCGGCACCCGGCGCATGCCCGACGCCCGCGAGCAGACCGACTCCGTGCGCGCTGCCGGTACGCCGGTCCAGCCGCCCGGTCTGTTCCGCGAGCAGACCGGCACCCGGCGCGTCCCCGAGCAGACCGGCACCCGGCGCGTCCCCGAGCAGACTGGCTCGATGCGCGTCGCCGGTGCGCCGACCCAGCCGTCGATCCAGCCGTCGGTCCAGCCGCCCGGCGCGTTCCGCGAGCAGACTGGCACCCGGCGCATCCCCGTCGCCCGCACGCTGACCGACATGACGCGCGCGCCCGACGCCGGCGATCAAACCGGCACGATACGCGCGGCCGGTCCGCCGACCCAGCCACAGATCCAGCCACCGGGCGCATTCCGCGAGCAGACCGGCACCCGGCGCATCCCCGACGCTCGCGAGCAGACCGGCACGATACGTGCGGCCGGTCCACCGATCCAGCCGTCGATGCACCCGTCGATCCAGCCGTCGATGCACCCGTCGATGCACCCGTCGATGCACCCTCAGGTCCAGCCGCCCGGCTCGTTCCGCGAGCAGACCGGCACCCGGCGCATCCCCGAGGCCCGCGAGCAGACCGGCTCGCTGCGCGCGGCGGGGTTCCGCGAGCAGACCGGCTCCCGGCGCGTCCCCGGCGCCACCGATCCGGGGGTCGCGCGGACCAAGAGCGGGCCGCTGCCTCCGATCCCCGAGCACATGCGCAACCGGCTGCGCTACGTCGCGCTCACCGCGGAGATGACCGGCGGCGGGATCGACGCGCGCCGCGAGGACGGGCTGGCGCGGCTGGTGCTGTGGCGCGACGTGGTCGGCGTGGTCGCGCGCCGCATGCCGCCGGCATACGACGGCGCGGCGTTCGTCGACATCGTGTCGACCGCCGGCTCGACACTGCGGATCGTGCCGTGGACGCGGCTGACCGGCGAGCTGGTCGACGTCGACCGCGATGCCCGGCCGCGCGCGGTGGTCGAGTACGTCGTCGCGCACTGCCCCGGCGTGCGGCTCGATCGCGCGACCCAGATGTTCCTCGACACCGGCGAGCCCGCCCAGCTGCCGGATCTCGACACGCTGCGCGCCCACGACGAGCGGCTGGCCTAGTCCGGGCCGCGCGAAGCCCGACGAGGCGCGTCTCTGGTGGCCCAGCGCCCCCTGACGCCGACCGCCGTCAGCCGGTCGGCAGCACGCAGGTGAACAGCGCCGTGCAGCCGCCAGCGCCGTGGTTGCACGGATCAGCGTCGAACGCGTGGAAGCAGGCCTCGGCGTCGCTCACCGTGGCCTGGCACAGGGCGTCGACCGCGCTGAACGCGGCCACGCAGGACGCCGTGTCCTCGATCATCACGCTGCTCGTGCCCATGCAGGTCGCGGTGCGCGGCGCGTGCTCGACCTCGGTCCGGAAGCTGCACAGCTGGTTGCGCTCGCTGTCCGACAGCGTGTTCAGCGGCTTGGTCTCGGTGACCCCGGAGCCGGACGGGCTGGAGCTACAGGCCGCGAGCACGGCCACGACGCAGGGCCAGGGCGATCGGATCATCCGGATCATGGCCGCGAGCCTAGCGTGCCGGCCCGCGCGAGCACCATGTAGGTCACGGCATGCGGCCGGTGTAGTGTGACGCCGGTCGGATCAGCCGTCCGGTGCGACGCTGCTCCAGCACGTGCGCCGACCAGCCTGCAATCCGGCTCACAGCGAAGGTCGCCGAGAACTGCTCGCGCGGCAGGCCGACCGCGTCGAGCAGCACCGCGGTGTAGAACTCGACGTTGGCGGCGAGCGAGCGATCCGGCTTGCGCTCGCGCAGGATCTTGGCCGCGGCGCGCTCGACCCCGCGCGCCAGCTCGAGCCGCGGGCTGGCGAGCGGACGCACCGCCTCCTCGAGCACCGCCGCGCGCGGATCGCGCACCCGGTACACGCGGTGTCCCATCCCCATGATCCGCCGGCCGGCGGCGAGCTCGCCGATCAGCCACGGCTCTGCGCGGTC
>DATAPF010000416.1:0-3011 GCA_036265355.1 Kofleriaceae bacterium
GTACCCGTCATCCGCGCGGCGCCGTTGACGAGCTCGCGGGCCTCGCGGAGCGGCGGCTCGTCGATCCCCGCATCGTGACCCACGCCGGGGTCGGACTTTGGATTGGAGATACTGCCGCACGCGGCGGCGCTCCACAGAATCCCTTCTTCTTGAATGGATCCATCGTGTCGTCGCTGTCTTCGCGCACCGCCGGCGCCGCGTCCGGCTTGACGGTCGCCGGCGGCGATCCGGCCGGCCTGGGTGATGCTGCGACGGCGCGCTCCAGCGCGAAGCTGAGCTGGCTGTCACCGTGGCGATCGATCGTCGCCGCCAGCGGCTTGTAGCCAGCGTGCACCAGCCGGATCTCCGCCGAGACGGCCTCCGGCGCTAGCTCGAGCACGTACGGCGTCGTGCCGCGCGCCGCGGGCTCGTTGCCCACGAACACCTGGGTGCCCGAGGGCGTGGAATCGATCGTGACCGAGACCGCCGCCGCGCGCGCGGCCGGCGGAGCGGGCTGCGCGGCCGGTGGTGACGGCGAGGTGGACGAGCGCGGGGCCGGCGTCACGGGTGGCGGGGCGGCCGCGACCGCCGGTGTGGGCTCCGGCGACGGAGGCGGTGGGGCGGCGGGAGCGATGGGCGCCGCCGGTGAGCCGTTGCGCTGCACCGCCGTCGCGATCACCACTGCGCCCAGCACGGCGAGACCCGCGGCCACGGCGAGCATGGCCGCGAGGCGCCTGCGAGGCCGGGCCGGTGGTGCAGCGGCGGCCTGAGCCGCCGCCCCGCCGAGCGTGGTCGATGATCCGGTGGGCGATGCTCCAGGTCTCGACCACTGGGTCGGTGCCCCGGAGGTCGAGGCCTGGAACATCGCCATCACCGCCCGGGGGCCTGCGAGCGCCGGGTCGCGCACCACCGGGGACGTCAGAAACCCGGACCGACCGCCGCGTGCCTCGAGGTACTGCGCCGGATCCTGCAGCGCGAGCGTCAGCTCGTCCATCCGCGGGTAGCGGTCGTCGGCGCGCTTCTCCAGCGCCTTGAGCACGACGAGCTCGAGGGGCTCGGGGATCCGCGACACGATCACCGACGGTGCCAGCGGTGGAGTCATCATCTGCTGGACCAGCACCTCGCCGTACCCGTCCCCGATGAACGGCACCTGGCCGGTCAGCATCTGATAGAGCACGATGCCGAGCGCGTAGACGTCGGTCCGATGATCGATGTTGCCGAGGCCCTCGCACTGCTCCGGAGACATGTACTGCGGAGTGCCGATCACCATGCCGGTGCGCGTGCGGTGGTTGCTCGCGGTGCCGCCGGTCAGCTTGGCGATGCCGAAGTCGAGCAGCTTGACGAAGTCGCGCTCCCGGCCCCGGGTGGCGAGCAACACGTTGTCCGGCTTGAGATCGCGGTGAACGATGCCCTTGGCATGCGATGCCGACAGCGCATCAGCGATCTGCAGCGCGATCGCCGTTGCCCTTTCGGGGGGCAGCGGGGCGTCGCGCCGGATCACGTCGGTCAGCCGTGCACCGTCGATGTACTCCATGATGAAGTACACGATCGGCGGATCGCTCGCGACCGCAGGCGGGATCGTGCCGAAGTCGACGATATCGACGATGTTCGGGTGCTGGATGTTGTTGACCGCCTTCGCCTCCTGGAAGAACCGGCTCACGATCTCCGGCTGCGACGCAAACTCCGCGTGCAGCACCTTGAGCGCGACCCGCTTGCCGATCGAGGGATGCTCGGCGCAGTACACCGCGCCCATGCCACCCTCGCCCAGCTTGTAACGTACGATGTAGTTACCGATCGTCCTGCCGATCAGGCCGTCGGGAACTATCGTGGGTGGCTGTTCCATCATCGCGTCTCCGTATCGAGCTCAGCGATACCGCCCGTGTGGCGCGGCATCGTCGACCCCCGACCGACAAAAGCTTATGAATGACCAATAACGCTCACCGCACTACATTCCAATGGGCAGTTCTTGCAGATGCATGAGCGGTTCTTGCAGCTCCATGGGCGGTTCTTGCACCGATCGCGCAGCGATCACGCGCCGATCACGTGAACAGCGCGAGCAGCTCCCGGCGCGACGATACGCCCAGCTTCTGGTACGTGCTCGAGATCTGGTGCGCGACGGTGCGCGGCGATGTCCCGCGCTCGCGCGCGATCGCGGCGGCCCGCTTGCCGCCGAGCAGTCCAACGACGATGGCGCGCTCCGCATCGCTGAGGCTCGCCCGGGCCAGCGCGGCCGGGCCCAGCCGCGCGATCGCGAGCTTGCCTCCCGTTGCCACGCCGTCGAACGGCTCGAACTGCGCGCCGCGCACACCGGACAGCGCCGCCGCATCGTCGGCACCGATCTTGCGCAGCGCCGAGCGCAGCGTCCGGGCCACGGCCGACTCGGACAGCCGCATCTCGAATCCGATCCACTTCCCGGATCGGCCGGCCAGCGCGAGCTCCAGGGCGGTCTGCTCGCGCCAGGACAGCGCCCGCAGTGCCTCGCCGCCCGGTGGATTCTCGTGCGCGACGACGTGCCTCGTCCCTGCCGTGGTGAAGCTGTCGAGCAAGCTCCACTGTCCGGCGACCAGCGCGGTCCACAGCGGGTTGCCGCGCGAGCTGGACGCGTCGCGGCCCTGCGTCGCGACCGCACGCCGCAGCGCGTCACGCGGGGTGAGCGGCCCGAGGTTCCACGCCATTCGCAGACGCCATGCCGCCGCCAGATGCAATGCGATCTCGTGGAAGCTGGTCAGTCGACCGGGTCGCCACTCGCTCAGGTCCGGATTGCCGAACGCGATGTGAAGGCCGCGGCCGTCTCCCGTATTGGCCAGGATGCACAATGGAAACAGCTGATGTGCCAGGGCGTGGAGTGCGGCGGGGAGCTGCTGCTCGGGCAACAGCTCGCCCGGCAACCGCACGACGCGCGGTTCGAGCGAGAGCACCAGCTGGCGAATACCCGGAGGCAGCAATCGTTGCCACTCGGCAAACCGCGCAACATCGCGTTCGCCGGCGCGTTCGAACCATACCCGCGTCGAGTCCGGCGGCAGCGTGCCGTC
>DATAPF010000417.1:0-24496 GCA_036265355.1 Kofleriaceae bacterium
CGAGCCGGCGTGTCGCCGTGCGCCGCGCCCACGATCGCGGTGTCCGATGCCGATGCGCGCGTGTGGGATGCGGTCCGCCGCGAGCTGGAGGATCCGGAGCTCGGCCGGGCGATCGCCGGCGAGGTGGTGAACCGCGACGCGGACCGCCACGACTGGGAAGCGGACGCGGCCGGCTACCGCCGCAAGCTGGACCGGCTGCAGGACGTCGAGAGCAAGCTCCTCGCCAGGTTCACGCGGGGCGCGGTCAGCGAGGCCGCGCTCGATGCCGAGCTGGCGCGCATCGGCCGCGAGCGCTCGGCGCTGCAGGCGCAGCTCGAGACGGCCGGCCGGGCCAGCATGGCAGCGGCGGCGTCGGGCGAGCGCCTCCGCGACGCCAGCGTCATCGTCGATCAGCTGCGCGATCGCCTCGCGGATGCGCCGTTCGAGGTCCGGCGGGCGCTCGTGCAGCTCCTCGTGCGGCCCGGCGGCATGGTGGCTCGCGGCGAGGACCTGCGGATCACGCTGTGGGTGCCGCGCTCGCCGGCCGGGCTCGTCGGAGGCGCGGCTACGTCTCCCGTAGCACCTTCTGCCAGTAGCGGTACATGCCGCGGATCAGGGTCTCGGTGATCATGTGGTCGGCGTCGCCGACGTCGCGGCCGCCGAGCTCGACCGTGGTGTGGCCGCCGGGGCTGGTCGCGAACGCGCGCTGCGACAGCTCGATGACCTCGCCGTCGTCGGCCGACACGAAGCCGGCCGGGCCGAACAGGTTGGCCTGGCGCAGCCGGCGCTGGATCATCGCGTCATCGTCGTCGGCGAACGCGAAGTGCGTCCACACGAAGTCGAACATGCCGGGGCCGGCGGGCAGGATCTGGCGGGTCGACACGCTGTTGACCTGCTGCTGGAGGATCACGCTGGGGAACAGCGTGACCATCACCGCGGTCGGCTCGCCCCACCACGGCTCGTGCACGATGTCGAGGAACCGCGGGTCGGCGAGCGCCATCTGCGGCTTGAAGCTCGCGACCCGCGAGGCCTCCGAGGCGGCGCCGGCGTTGCCGCGGCTCGAGATCATCGCGGCGTGGCGGTGGTGGCGGTCCATGATGAGCTGCGCGGCGTTGTCGGCGCGCCACAGGCCGAACGTGACGAACCAGGTGTGGAGCAGACCCGGGTGGTACGGGTCCTTGATGTTCTCCTGCATCAGCTTCCAGTTGCCGGGGATGCGCTGGCGGTTGTAGCCGAGCAGGCGCAGCGCGCGGCCGCTGAACAGCCGGTCGACGTAGCGCAGCACGGCCGGGCCGACGAACTGCTCGAACGGCTCGACGCCGTGATCGAACGACGCGAACACCGCGCCGCCGCGGGTCGCGACCTCGAGCCGGGTCAGGCCGTGATCCTCGAGCCGGAAGTCCGCCGGCATGCCGCCCTGGACCTCGCCGGCGCGGCGCAGGCCGCGGCGGAACGGCACGCCCTGGAGCTCGCCGGCCAGGCTGTAGCTCCACTGGTGGTACGGGCAGACCAGCGTCCTGCGGTTGCCGTGGCGCTCGCGGCAGAACGCGACGCCGCGGTGGGCGCACACGTTCTCGACGACATGGAGCGCGCCGTCGCCGTCGCGGGTGAGCAGGACCGAGCGCTCGCCGATCTGGGTGCGCTTGAAGTCGCCGGGCGCGGGCACCTCGGCCTCGAGGCCGACGTAGCACCAGTGGCCGCGGTAAAATAGCCGATCGAGCTCGCGGCGGTACACCGCCTCGTCGGTGTAGGTCGCGAACGGGATCCGGCCGCGATCGAGGCCGGGCTCCGGCTCGACGGGCGGCTCGGGGGCCGGCGGGAGGGCGGGGTCGGCCGTCATGGCGCGATGATCGAGCGCCCGCGGCGAGCGGTCAATCGCCGAGTGTCAGCCCAGCAGCACGGCGCCGGCTCGCTGCAGGGCGTCGATCTCGGCGGCGGAGTAGCCGAGCTGGTCCAGCACCTCGCGGCTGTGCTGGCCGAGCAGCGGCGCGGGGCGGGCCATGTCGGCGCGCGCGTCGGAGAACTTGATCGGCATGCCGAGCGCCCGGGTGCGGCCGGCGCGCGGGTGGTCGACCTCGATCACCATCTCGCGCGCGGCGACCTGCGGGTCGGCGAGCATGTCGCCGATCCGGTTGACCGGGCCGACCGGCACGCCCTCGGCCTCGAACGCGCGGACCCACTCCGCCGATGGCCGGGTGCGCAGCGGCTCGGCGATCAGCGCGACCAGCTCGTCGAGGTGGCGCATCCGGGCGCCGTTGGTGGCAAACCGCGGGTCGGTGGTGAGCTCGGGCCGGCCGATCACGCGGGTGATCCGCTCCCAGTTGGCCTGGTTGGCGCCGCCGATGTTGATCCAGCCGTCGGCGGTGGCGAACGCCTGGTACGGCGCGGTGAGGAGGTGGGCCGAGCCGGTCGGGCCGGCGTTGCGGCCGGTCGCGAAGAACATCGCCGCCTGCCAGTAGGTCTGCTGCACCGCGGCCTCCATCAGCGAGGTCTCGACCAGCTGGCCGCGGCCGGTGGTGGCGCGCGCGAGCAGCGCGGCGACGATGCCGAGCGCCGCGAGGATGCCGGCGTTGATGTCGGCGATCGACGTGCCGCTCTTGGCGGGCGGCCCGCCGGGCTCGCCGGTGATGCTCATGATCCCGGCGAAGCCCTGCGCGATCAGATCGAACCCGCCCTTGTCGGCGTACGGGCCGGTGCGGCCGTAGCCCGAGATGGCGGCGTACACCAGCCGCGGGTTGAGCT
Organism: Kofleriaceae bacterium; assembly: GCA_036265355.1. Taxonomy (GTDB): domain Bacteria; phylum Myxococcota_A; class Polyangia; order Haliangiales; family Haliangiaceae; genus JABFXX01. Next base: position 2,722 of record DATAPF010000417.1, read on the forward strand.
GGTGCAGCGCGTCCCAGCCCAGGCCGAGCCGGTCGAGCGTGCCCTTGCGGTAGTTCTCGATCAGGACGTCGGCGCCGGCGAGCAGCCGCCGGACGACCTCGAGCCCGCCGGGGGTCTTGAGGTCGACCGCGATGCTGCGCTTGTTGCGGTTGAGGATCATGAACGACGCCGGCTCGCCGTGGATCGCCGGCTCGCGGTAGGCGCGGGTGTCGTCGCCCGCCGGCAGCTTCTCGACCTTGATCACGTCGGCGCCGAGGTCGGCGAGCATCAGTCCGCAGGTCGGGCCGGCCATGATCTGGGCGAGCTCGACGACCTTGATGCCGTGCAGGGCGGCGTTCATCTCGGCCGGACTCTATGCCGGCGCGGGCATCCGGGCCAAGCGCTTCATGTGCCGGTGAACTCGGGCCGCTGCTTGGCGAGGAACGCGCGGTACCCGGTGCGGAAGTCCTCGGTGCCGAAGCAGGCGAAGCCCTCGTCGTACTCGGCCGGATCGAGCGGCCTGGGATCGCGCAGCCGGCGGGCGAACTGCTTGTGCCAGCGCGCCACCAGCGGAGCGCCGTCCGCGATGCGCTGCGCGGTGGCGCGGGCCTCGGCCTCGACGTGGTCGTCGGCGACCACCCGGGTCACCAGGCGCTTGGCGTACGCCTCGCGGGCGTCGAAGATCCGGCCCTCGAGCAGGATCTCCAGCGCGGTGGGCTCGCCGACCAGCCCGATCAGCGCGCCGATCTCGGCGTACGCCATCACCAGGCCGAGCTTGTTGATCGGCACGCCGAACCGGCTCGACTCGCCGCAGATCCGGAGGTCGGCGAGCCCGGCGATCTCGAGGCCGCCGCCGACGCAGATCCCGTGGATCTGGGCGACGATCGGGTGGCGGCACCCGCCGATCGCGTCGATCGCGCGGCGCATGTCCTCGCCGTAGGCGCGCGCCTGCTCGACGGTGGACCGCTCGGCCGCGAACTCGGCGATGTCGTTGCCGGGCGCGAACGCCTTCGTGCCGGCGCCGCGGATCACGATGCAGCGCAGGTCGTCGTCGGCGTGGAGCTGCCCGAACACCTGACCGAGCCGCACCCACATCGGGCGGGTCAGCGCGTTGAGCTTGTCCGGCCGGTTCAGAACGACGGTCGCGATCGCCCCGTCGCGCTGCACGAGGATCGTGTCTTCCATGCGGCGAATTGTGCGGGATGGCGGGCGTCGGGTGGGGGCGGATCGCCGCGATCTCGACCGGGCCCGGCGGGCCTCAGTGCGTCGACAGGTCGTCGCCGCCGGCCGCGGCCTCGGCCAGGGTCGCGGCGGTCTCGGGCAACGCGCCGGCGCTGCACTCCAGCGGCGGGGTGCCGGCGGCGTCCGCCCACCGCGCGAGCTCGTGGGCGAGCTCGGCCGCCGGGGGCCGCTGGTCGGGCTGACGCGCGAGGCAGCGGTCGACCAGCTGCGCCAGCGCCAGGGGCACCGCTGGCTGCACCGCGCCGATCCGCGGCGCGTCGTCGATCAGCCGGCACATCATCATCTCGCGCGGCGACTCGGACTCGAACGGATGGCGCGCCGACAGCAGGCGGAACAGGATCACACCGGCCGCGTAGACATCGGCGCGATCGCCGACCTCGCTGGCCCCCAGCACCTGCTCGGGCGCCATGTACGCCGGCGTCCCGATGATCATCCCGGTGCGCGTCACCGCGGCGCCGCCGTGGACCGCCGCGTACAGCTTCGCGATCCCGAAGTCGAGCAGCTTCAGCCCCGGTGCGATGGGCGTGAGCATGATGTTCTCGGGCTTGACGTCGCGGTGGACCACGCCCACCGCATGCGCGGCGGCGAGCGCGTCACACAGCACCGCGCCGACCCGCGCGGCGTCCCCGGGACGCCACGGCAGCTGCATCATCCGCGCCAGGGACTGGCCGTCGACCAGCTCCTGGACCTGATACAGCAGGCCATCGTCGGAGATGTCGACGTCGAGCATGCGCACGACCGCCGGGTGAGCGATCGCCGCGGCGGTGCCGGCCTCGCGCGCGAACCGGCGCAGCGCCTCGAGCGTCTGCGTCGAGGTCGCCTGGACGACCTTGATCGCGACCTGCGCGCGGGTGAGCTGATCGACGCCGCGGTGGACCACGCCCATCGCCCCCTCGCCGATGACGTCCCCGACCACGAACCGGCCGCCGAGCCGCGTGCCGCTCGGGACACCGCCGTCCTGGCGACGCTGCGCCAGCCGGGCCAGCGCGAGCGCCAGCTCGCTCGAGCGCGCGCGCACCTGGGCCCGGAGCTGCGCGTTGAGCTGCTCGACCTCGGCCGCGTGCGTGACGATCTCGCCGACCTGCGCCTGGACCCGGCGCTCCAGATCGGCGTTGAGCGCGCCGAGCTGATCGCGCTGGCGCTCGATCGTGACCCGCTGCCGGAACTCGCGGCGCCGCGCCGCGTACAGCGTCATCGCGAGCGCGACGCCCACCGCGGTGATCGTCCCGCAGGTCGGCATCGTCGCCAGGAACGCCACCGAGGACGGCACGATCACGAGCAGCGAGACGACCAGCGTGGCCAGCCCGATGCAGTACGCGATCACCGCGGTGCGGGGCGTGATGCACAGGATGACCGCCATGCCGAGGCAATAGCCGACGTAGGTGCTCACGCTCTGCGTCGAGACCAGCCCGAGCGCGGTGCACAGCGCGCCGTGCACGAGGTAGAGCGTGGCCACCACCGGCCCCATCAGCCGCGGGATGACGCCGCGCGGCGATCGAAACACCAGCACGGTGAGCAGGCCGGTCAGCGGCACCATGGTGGCGTGAACGACGACCAGGCGGCTCAGCGCGACGCGGGTGACCTCGTTCAGCGCGCCGGGCTCGGCGGCGGCGACCCAGAACAGCCAGGCGTGGACGACGTGCACCACGACCATGACCGGCCCGATCACGCGCAGCCGGCGGCGATTGACGTCGCCGACCTCGCGCGCGAACGCGTCGCGCAGCTCCGGCGCGTCGAGCTCGACCATCGACCGGTCCGGTGGCGAGACGTCCCTGCTGGCAGTCGAGCCCACGATCCAGGCACGGTATCACGGTATTCCGCCGATCCTCCGCCTGAAATTTTGCGGTGGGCGCGCGGCCGGTGAGCGACGGTCGAACCGCGCGACCGGTCGGGCCACCGAAGCAATCGCAGCCCGCCGGCGAGGCTCAGCGGCCGGGGCTGTCCCGGTACACCACGCCGCCCTTCATCACGAACACGACGCGGCGCACCGCGGTGATGTCCTTCAGCGGATCGCCGTCGAGCGCGATGATGTCGGCCTGCAGCCCCGGCGCGATCGAGCCGATCTGGTCGGACAGGCCCATCGCCTCGGCGGCCAGCGCGTTGGCCGACACCAGCGCGGTCATCGGATCGACCCCGCCGTCGCGGACCCGGTCGATGAGCTCCTCGGCGTTGCGGCCGTGCGAGCCGGCGACCGCGTCGGTGCCGAACACGATCTTGAGGTGGGGGATCTTCGACGCGCGCTTCATCAGCTCGTGGTTCATCGGCAGGACCTTCGCCATCGCCGCGAACCCTTCCTCGGTGTAGCCCTCGGTGCCGAGGTACCGGTCCTTGTTCAGCATGTAGTTCTCGATCACCAGGCCGGCCTGGGGGTCGAAGTACGTCCCCTTCTCGGCCAGTACCTTCAGATCCTCGTCGGTGGCGAGCGCGCCGTGCTCGACCTGCGTGCAGCCGGCCAGCGCGGCCGCCCGCACCGCCTGCTTGTAGGCGTGCACCAGCGTGCGCAGCCCCTGCTGCTTCGCCTCGTCGCACGCGGCAGCGAGCTGGGCCTGCGACAGCGTCATCCCGCCGCCCTTGCGGATGCTCTCCGACGCGAAGATCTTGATGACGTCGGCGCCGGCCTGCTTCTGCTTGCGGATGAACGCGCGGATCTCCTCGGGCGTGCCGGTCTTGGGGCCCTGGCCCTCCAGCGGCTCGATCGCGGTCAGCAGCCGCGGCCCCACGACGAGGCCCCTGGCGATCGCGTCGCGCAGCGGGACGTCGGTCGGCGATCCGACGCTCTGGATCGTCGTGAACCCGGCGAGCAGCGTGACCCGGGCGTTCGCCACCGAGGCATACGCCGCTTCCTGCGTGGTCCGGTCGGAGCCGGCGTTCTTGCCATCGGCGCCGAAGCTCCAGGTCACGTGGTCGTGCGCGTCGATCCAGCCCGGCATCACGGTCAGCGAGTGCAGGTCGTGGTCGACCGGGCCGGCCTTGGGGTCGATCGCCACGATCTTGCCGCCCTCGACCACGATCCGCGTGTTCTTCACCACGTGGCCCTTGCCGTCGAGCAGCGTGCCGGCGGCGATCACGATGCGCCGGGGTGCCGCCGGCTGGGTCCGCGCCGGCGAGGACAGTGCGGCAGTGCTGAACATGCAGGTGAGGACGACAAGCGGCTTCGGGGATCGCATCGCTGGGCTCTCCTACACGATCGGTTGCCGGGCTTCATATCACGGCACCGTGCGACCGCGACATCGCTCACGCGACCTTCGCCGAGCCCCGGCCCGGCGTCACTGGACGCAGGGGTTGACGAACGTCGGGTCCCGACCGAACCCGGGGATCAGCGTCGAGTTGAAGAAGTCGATGACGGTCTGGGACGGCGGCCACGGACCGGACAGCGGGCCATCCGCGTGAAAGAACATGAGCAGCCGGAAGCCGTTGTTGGCCACCATCCACTCGCTGAGGAACAGGAGCCAGTTCTTGCGGTGATTGTCGTGGGACGAGTTGGTCTCGGTGATCCGGAGCGATGGCGTGCCGCTGGAGACGGTGGCGAACGCGGCCTTGTTCTGATCCATGCGCGCGGTGATCTTGCTCTGACTCAGCGTGCCGCCGGGGTTCTGGAAGTTGGGATTGTCGTAGATGTCCACACCGTACCAGTCGAGGCCCTTGCCGAGCCAGTTCAGCATCTGATTGGCCGGACCCGTGATGATCTGCCCGTACTTGACGTGGCCGTGCCTGGTCACCAGCGTCTGCATGTGCGCGTGCATTGCGGTCAGACTGGCGGCCGTGACGCTGGCCGGATAGTTGAGCGGGTTGCCGGGGCCCGCCTCGTGCCAGATCGTCAGCTCGGCGTGGTCGGGGGCCGAGTCCATGAGGGCGTTGATCGCGGCATCGAGCTTGCCGGACAGCAGGGCCGTGGGATCGGGCCGCAGGCTGAGCGTGGAGTAGATGGTGTTCAGGTCATCGGGCCATTGCGGGTTGACGTCCGCGGCGGACATGATGATGGAGTCGCGGTATGTGCGGTAGCCGTGAATGCCATGGGGTACTGCGCAGTTGAAGGCGTTGAAGTCGTCGTGATTGATCCCGTAGACCAGGGTAGTTCCCGCTGCGGCGGCGGCCTCGATGGACGCGGCGGGCGCAGCGGATTCCATGTCGCACCCGGTCGAGATCATGCTGGCCAGCCCGAGCGGGACCAGCAGAGACAATGTGTATATGTTCATCGTTGCACCTTGACGGATCGTCGGCGCGAAGCGCGACCGAGCTAGCAGCCGCCCGACTTGAGCGACGACGCGTGATCGTTGTATTCGGCGGGGACGGTGTTCTGCGTGTGGGCCTTCATCAGGTGTGGCGCGCCACCGAACTTCGGGTTCGGGAACCAGCAATAGTCGATATTGCTGGCGTTCTGCCACGACGACATCTGATTGTCGAACGTGCCGTTGTTGCCGTTGACGCCATTCTTGCACCCTGGGCACTTGATGTCTGCCAGGTCGGGGATGCTGATCCCGGCACTGACCTCGACAAGCGCTCCGGTCTGCTGGCCATTCTGATACAGACACACGTCGCCCGGCGTGCACGGCCCGACGGCGTCGGGCACAGCCACGGCTTCTTCCGAGGCCACGTCGTTGCTGTCCCCGGAGGCCGGATCGCTCACCGCACAGCCAACGAGCCACACTGCACACACGAGCATTCTAACTGCCACAGATAGCGACTTCATGATTTCTCCTGCTGGTGATCGGGAATCGAACAAGCTCGTTTCCCATGCCGCTCAATAGGGGCATTGCGGCGCGATGTTTCGTCGGACGGCGACCGCGGCATCTCCGTTCGTTCGTGACGGTGGTCACGGCACGTGGCTTGCCGCGCCTGGCCGACGGTGATTCGTAGGCAACGTGAAACATCTCGCCGGTGGCGCCTATCTATCCGCGAGGCAGATGATGGTCATGTTGACAGACGCACCGCTCGAGCCGCTCGACGAGCCGTGCCGTGACCACGACCTCGCCGCGTTGTATCAGACCTGGTTCCGGCCGGTTTACCGCTGGATCCGTGCGCTGGGCGGCCCCGGTGTCGATGCGGAAGACCTCACGCAGGAGGTGTTCATCGTCGTGCAGCGCAAGCTCGACCAGTTCGACGGCACGAACATCGCCGCCTGGCTGTATCGCATCGTGCAGTTCACGGTGCGCGACCGCTGCCAGCGAGCGTGGTTTCGCAACATCTTCTCGCGTCCCCGCGACGTGGTGCTCGACGACGTCGCATCGGTCGCAGCGCGACCGGACGAGCAGCTGGCCCGCGAGGAGCGCGGGGTGCTGCTGTACGACCTGGTCCAGCAACTCAACCCGAGATGGCGAGACAGCTTCCTCCTGTTCGAGGTCGGCGGGCTGACCGGCGAGGAGATCGCGGCGCTGCAGGGGATTCCACACGCCACCGTGCGGACACACCTGTTCCGGGCGCGCAAGGAGATCGTCGCCCTGGTGGCCGAGCGACAAGCGAAGGGCGAGCTGTGATGCGGCGACTACGCGAGCAGCTGGATTCCGACGACCTGGCCGTGGCCGAGCTGGCGCGGATGGTGCACGCGCTGGACGATCTCGAGCCCCCGCCGGGGGCACAGCACCGGGTGCGCGATGCGCTCACCCGCGGCGACGTCGAGCGTACGCAGGACTGGCCGTCGATTCGCCCGTATCGCGTGCGCGGCGTGATCGGCCGCGGTGGCATGGGGACCGTGTACGCGGCAGAGCACGAGCTGCTCGGCCGTCCGGCCGCCATCAAGGTGCTCGTTCCCGAGCTATCGCGAGATCGAGCTGCCGTGTCGCGGCTGTTCAACGAGGCGCGCGCCGCGACGGCGATCCGGCATCCGGGAATCGTCGACGTCTACGACGTCGGATGGACCGCCGAGGGCGGTGGCTACATCGTCATGGAGCTGCTCGACGGCGAGTCGCTCGCCGCTCGCCTGGCGCGGGGTCCGCTGCCCTGGCGATCCGCGCTCGCGATCGCGCGACAGATCGCGGGTGCGCTGTCGGCCGCACACGCCGCGGGCATCGTCCATCGCGATCTCAAGCCCGACAACGTGTTCCTGACGCTCGATCCGGAAGTCCCCGGCGGCGAGCGGATCAAGCTGCTCGACTTCGGGATCGCGAAGCTGTCGTCGGGTGAGAGCGTCACCCGGATCGGCGCGATCGTCGGAACCCCGGCGTACATGGCGCCGGAGCAATGCCGCGGGGTCGCGATCGACCACCGCGTGGACCTGTACGCGCTCGGATGCGTGCTGTTCGCGCTGAACACCGGCCGTCCACCGTTCACCGGGGAGGGCGCGGGCGATGTCATCGTGGCACACATGCAGGTCTCGCCGCCGGCGCTGGCCGAGCTCGGCGTCGATGCGCCGCGCCCGGTCGAGCAGCTGCTGCAACGGCTGCTCGCGAAGGCGCCGGCGGAGCGCCTGCAGACCGCCGCAGAGCTGATCAGCGCCATCGATGCCATCGCCGCCGAGCACGCGTCGCCAGGCACGCTCGCGTCGAGCGGGGCGCCGCCGGCCGTGGCCTCGCCGCCGGTCGCTCGCGGGTCCGGCGCGGCGAGCGGGAGCGGGCAGCAGCCGTGGGCCGCTCCGCTGATCACGACGCTGTCGGGCGCGGCCGGGGTGGGCCGACCGCCGGCCGCGGTCCGGTCGCGGCGCTGGCGCCCGGTCGCGATCGCCGCCGTGGCCGCGGCGGTGCTCGCCGCCGCGGTCATGACGATGGTGCGGCCGCACGAATGGTGGTCGTCGACCAGCGACGTTCCGCTCTCGGCGACCCAGCCTCGCCCAGGTGGCGCGGAGCCCGGGACCGCCGTGTCGCCGGACGTGGCGGCCGCTGCAGCGCCCACCACCGACGCGGCTGCTCCGGCCTCCGAGACGATGCCGGTGCCGGCGGCGCCGCCGCAGCCACCACGAGCTCCGGCGCCATCGGTGCACGACGCGCAGCGATCTGCACCCGCGCCGGTATCGCCGGCCCCTCACCCGCCGCCGCCGAGGGGCGCGCAGACGGAGCCAGCGCCCCACGCGCCGCCCGATGTCGGCCCGGCGGAGCCCGGATGGGATGCGGTCGATCCAGCGATCACCGCGGCGGCGGGCGTCACGCAGGGCAACCGCCTGATCGCCAGCCCCGCCGGTGGCCGGTGCCGCGCCGGTTTCGTGTGCCTGTACCAGAATGGAAGGTTCCGCGGCGTGGCCTATGGTGTGTCCGAGGGAGGCGCGATTTACGATCTGGATAAAGTGGACTGCCCGACATGCAAGAATGGAATTCACGGCAATGACGGTACGTTTCATCGACAGATGTCGTCGTGGGACAACGCGACCGATCGGCCGTATTGCTGGTATGACGAGGTTGGTTTTCGCGGCAAGGCGGTCAGGATGTCGCCGCACACCCGGCACGGCCAGGTCCTGCCGGTCAACAATGACCGGGCGTTGTCGCTCGGGCCCTGCTGAGCGATGCCGTGGAGCAAGCAAAACGCGCAGCTGAAGGCGAACTCCCAGCGCAAGCAAGGGCGGAACCGTTCATAGGCCCGAACGTGCTCTGCGTCAGTTGTAGGCGCGTGACGTCGTTCGAGGGAACGGTCAGCAGACTGGCAACGCTAGGAAGAACCCTTGTCACGATCGAGCACTCGCCGCGCGGCCTCGATCGAGGAGTATCCCATGTCCGAGGAGTATCCCATGTCCGGACGGAGGGCAAGATTGTCTCGGAACGCTCGTGCCGCGAGTTCGGCCTCTTGAGCTTGTGCACCGCGCAGCTGCGCGAAGCTGTCACGGTATGCGGTCTGGAGCGCTCGATCGTCCGGCGATCGCTCCAGGGCAGGGCAGCCGACAACCTCGCGACCTCTTGATAGAGCGATTCGATCATCTCGACATCAGGTCCATGCGCGCGGAAGCAGAAGACCCATCATGCGCACTGTGGGCAGCCCTGGCCCGGGTCACCGCTTGCGCAGCAGGGCGCGCGACGTCCACCAGCTCCACACCAGCAGGACGCCGGCGATCCGGGCGGTCCACCAGCCCCATTCGGCGCGCGGATCGTCGCCGCGGCCCTCGAGGAGGACGGCGATCGTGGCGCCGGCGATGCCGATCGCGGCGTAGATGAACTGGTGGCCGAGCCGGTACATCAGCTGGACCGGCGCGTCGAAGTTCTTGAACTTGAGCTGGAGCTCGCCGGCGTGGGCGAGCCGGATGAACTTGCGGATCTCGGCCGGCAGCGCCGTCACCGTCATCACGAGATCCTTGGAGGTCTCGACCAGCAGCTGCGACCAGTCGCCCTCGTCGCCGAGCACGAAGCGCTCGAGGTACGGCCGGATCACGGTCATCGGGTTGAGCGCGGGATCGAGCTCGGTGCACAGGCCCATGAGCAAGAGCAGCGTGCGCTCGAGGACGATGATCTCCTTGGGGATGTGGAAGCTCTCGCTGAGCTCGCGCAGCGAGATGTCCATCTTGCGCAGGTCGGCGACGCTCTCGAGGCCCTTCTGGGGGTCGAACTTGATGTCCTTGAGGTTGAGCGAGTCGAGCGAGACGTTCTCCTGGAACCGCTCGTGGAAGTACTCGATGACCTGCTCGAAGGTCGCCTCGTGGGCGCCGCGCGCGACGAACCCCATCTGCTTCATCGCGCCGACGATCCGCCGGGTGTCGCGGGTCAGCGCGCCCTGCAGCAGCTCGACCATGCCCTGGCGGACGTTGCCGGGGATCTCGGCGACCGCGCCGAAGTCGAGGAACACGATGGTCGGCGGCTGGCCGTCGGCGCCGGGCCGCACGATCAGGTTCCCGGGGTGCGGATCGGCGTGGTAGACGCCGTCGGTGAAGATCTGCTGGCAGTAGATCTCGACGACCTGGCGGGCGAGCGCGCCGGGGTCGAGTCCGAGCTGCTTGATGCTGGCGCGATCGGTGATCTTGCAGCCGGTCTCGAAGTGGGTGACCAGGACCCGCGCGGTCGACAGCTCGTGGACCACGCGCGGGAAGCCGACGTCGGTGCGGCCCGCGAAGTTGGCCGCGATCCGCTCGGCGTTGTGGGCCTCGGCGCGGTAGTCGAGCTCGTCGAGGATGATCGAGCGGATCTCGCGGTACAGCTCGCCGAGGCCCTGGTAGGGGACGAACCATCCGATGATCCAGAAGATCCGGCGCAGCGTGTTGAGATCGCGGCGGACGACCTCCTCGATGTGCGGGTACTGGACCTTGACCGCGACCTTGGTGCCGTCGAGCAGCCGCGCGGCGTGGACCTGACCGATCGACGCCGAGGCGAGCGGCCGCTCGTCGAAGCTCGCGAACAGCTCGGCGGGGCTGCGCGCGAGCTCCTCGCGGATCCGGGCCTCGATGTCGGCGTACGGCCGCGGCGGCACGGCGTCCTGCAGCCCCTCGAGCTCGCGGCGGAACTCCTCGGGCAGGAAGTTGGTCATGATCGAGATCAGCTGGCCGACCTTGATGAACAGGCCCTGGAGCTCGCAGATCGTGCGCTCGATCCGGCGCGCGTTGCGCAGGTGCGTCGCGCGCAGCGCGTGCTCGATCCAGGCGTCGGCGTGAAACCGCGCGCGCAGGCGGACCCAGAGGTAGCTGCCGATCACCAGGAACGTGATCCAGTAGGCGCGCCAGCTCCGGATCCTGAGCGGCGGTCGCCGCGAGCGCTGGGCGTTGCGGTAGCGCGCCGTATCGCGGAGCGCGAGCATCGAGTCGTCCGGTCGCGGCTCGTGTGGGTCGCGCGGGTCGCGCGGATCCGGCGGGTCGGCACGGGGCGCGGCACCCCGCGCGGGTTCGCGCGCTGCCTCGCCACGCGCCACCGGCGGGCCGGCCTCGACCGGCGATCCGGCGCTGTCGTCGCGCGGCGGATCGCCGGTTGCAGACTGCCCCACATGCGCGGCCGGCTCAGCCATTCCCGGGCAGAATACCAGGTTGATCGCGACGCGGATCGGCGGTACCCCTGGGTATGGTCAGCGACGACGAGCCGCCACAGCGGCGCGACCGCCCTGCGACGATCCCGCCGGTACCCGGCGAGCGCGCCGGCAACGGCGAGCCGGGACAGGCTGCGGGAGCGGGATCGGGGGTGCACGACGAGCTGCCCGAGACCATCCGCCACCGGCTGGAGCGGCTGGTGCCCGAGCTGGTGCGCAAGACGTTCGCCGCCGGGCTGGGCGCGGTGTTCTCGACCGAGGAAGGCATCCGGAAGATCGCGCGGGAGAGCCTGCCCGACGCCGTGGGCTACATCGCCTCGTCGGCCGACGGCGCCAAGGACAAGGTGTTCGAGGTGATCGCGCGCGAGACCCGCGAGTTTCTGTCCAACCTCAACGTCAGCGAGGAGATCGCCAAGATCCTGACCACGCTGTCGTTCGAGATCAAGACCGAGATCCGGTTCATCCCCAACAGCGATCGGTTCGTCGGCGCCGAGCCCGAGGTCAAGGCGTCGGTGCGGCTCAAGCGCCAGGACGGTGACAAGGGCGAGAAGGCCGACCGCAAGGACGACCGCAAGGACGACGAGCGCGAGGGCCGGTCGCGGCTGCGGTTCTGGCAGCGCGACAAGGACGGCGACGCCGACGAGGGCGACCCGGAGCGCCCCGACGGGCGCGCCGAGCCGAGCCGCGATCGCAAGTCCTGACGCCGGCGAAAACGCGCGAGGCGCCCGGCATGCCGGGGCGCGCCGGGGCGCACCGCAGCGTGCCGGAGCGTGCCGGAGCGTGCCGGAGCGTGATAGCTGCGACACCGGCCGCGGCAGCGCACTACGCGCTGCCGGTGCGGTGATAGCATCGCGGCATCGTGTGGCTGACCGCTGTCCTTGTCCGGGTGCTCCCCGCCGCCGTCGGGGCGGCCGCGATCGGCTGCGCACAGCTCGCCGGGATCGAGAACACGGTCGGGCCCGGAGATTCGATCGCGGTGACGCGGCTGTCGATCGGCAGCAAGATCGTGCTCACCCCGGTCGATCCGGCCGAGGTCACGGCGACCTACTTCGTCGCGAGCCGCGATCCGAGCGGCTATGATCGGGTGTCGCCCGTTCCCGATCCGAGCCACGGCCGGCTGACCACGCAGCTGCGCGCGCCGGCCCCGGTCGAGTTCACGCTCGCGCACGACGCGGCGCCGATCCCGCGGCTGTTCGCGTTTCCCGGCCCGCAGCTGTCGGTGCTGTACGGCGTGCTCGAGCACCCCAACCCGCAGCCAGCGCCGATGGGCGCGACGCTCGCGGTCAACGCAACGCTCGATGCTCCCATCGTCGCGGGCCAGAGCTTCCAGGTCTACGTGGTCGGCGCGTGGCTGCAGCGCGTGTTCTCGGCCATCGAGGCAGCGCCGGGCGCCATGCAGGTCACGGCGCCGATGTTGAGCTTCACCGCCGCGAACAGCGTGTCCGGCCGCCCGCAGGTCGATCAGATCACGACCGACGACGCGTTCCTGATCCTGCGCTACGTCGGCCCGAGCCTGACCGGCGTCGCCGAGGCGATGCCGTTCACCCAGGACATGGCCGGCGCCGTGACGACTCCGATGTTCCCGGCGCCGATGATGCCGGTCGCGCCGGCCATGCCGCCTCTGATGTTCAACGCGGGGGTCTCGCCGGCCGCGATCGCCGAGCGCTACAGGACCGTGCAACCGGCCGTGGCGGTGCCGCCGGCCGTCCAGATCAGCTGGAGCCTGGTCGCGGCGCCCGGCTACGCCGTCGTATCGAACGCCGGCCCGGTCCTGCAGAGCGGTACGCTGGCGATGACCGACAACGGCGTGACCCTGACCTACGCGAACCCGTTCGCGACGCGAGGCTGGAACACGATCTTCACGCTCGCGACCGCGGTCCCCCGCGTCTACATGGCGCCGATCGGCCCGATGGGCACGTCGGTCCCGGTCACGCTGTTCGCCGGGATGAACCAGTTCCTCGAGCCGCCGCCTGCGACGCCGGACCCTGTGCCGCTGGAGCTGCCGGCCGGGCTGCCCCAGGTGATCACGATCGGCAACACGGTGCTGGCGACCGACAACGCGTTCATCAAGCAGTCGAGCCAGTTCTTCAACGTGAGCTTCACCGTCGATGCGCCCTCGAGCGCCGCGGACCAGGGCCCGAGGTCCTACAACCTGCAGCTGTTCGACCTGGTGCTCGACCCGACGATGATGGCGGTGGATCGCGTGCTGGTGTTCGCCGCGGCGGGCAAGGACCCGGCGTTCGCGCTGCCGCCGGAGCTGTTCCAGGTCGGCCACATCTACACGCTGCGCGCGCTGTCGACGCTCGGCGGCGCGCTCGGCACCGAGCAGGGCGACTTCCGCAACCCTCAGCTGCCGCTGGCGCAGGCGTACCTCGACAGCGGCACGTTCACGGTGACGCCGTGAGGTCCTGGATCGCCGCCGTCGCACTCTGCGGGCTGGCCGGTGTGGCCCACGCCGATCGCGCCGACCAGCTGTTCAAGAAGGGCCAGAAGCTGCTCGGCGAGAGGCGCTACGCCGAGGCGTGCACCGCGTTCGAGGACAGCGATCGCATCGATCCGCAGATCGGGGTCAAGCTCAACGCCGGGCGCTGCTACCAGGAGTGGGGCAAGCTCGCGACCGCCTGGCGCTGGTACACCGACGCCGAGCAGATGGCGAGCAAGGCCGGCGACAAGCGCACGCCGCAGATCCACGCCCTGATCGAGGGCCTCGAGCGCGACGTGCCCCACCTGACCCTGGTCCTGCCGCCCGACGCGATCACGGACAACCTGGCGATCCAGCTCGACGGCGTTGCGCTCGCGCTCGCGACGGTGGGCGACGAGCGGCGCGTCGATCCCGGCCCGCACGAGATCACGATCCTCGTCGACGGCAAGCCGCAGCCCCGGACGATCCCGGTCCAGCGCGGCGATCGCACCCGGATCACGCTCGAGGTCCCCACCCGCGCGCGCGGCGGGGCGCGGCGCACCCCGTCCGAGCAGCCTGCCGCCGACTCCGGCCGCACCCGCCGCCTGATCGGGCTCGGCACGGCGGGCGCCGGGGTGGTCGCGGCCGGCATCGCCGGCATCGCGACGCTGCGCGCTCGCACCGACTACGACCACGCCCTGCACGGCTACTGCAACGACGCGCCCGACATGTGCGATCCCACCGGGCTGTCCCGGACCCACAGCGCGCGGCACCGCGCCAACATCGCGACCGCCGTGACGTTGCTCGGGACGGCGGCGGTCGCCGGCGGGCTGTATCTGTACTTCACGGCTCCGCAGGCCGAGCACCCTGACCGCCCCGGCCACGCGCTGTACCTCGCGCCGGCGATCGGCGGCGATGCGGCCGGCGTCGTGCTCGGCGGCGCGTTCTGATCGAACCCACCCGGCGCCACGGGATGATCGAACACGGCGCTCGCGCGTCCAGCGCCGGCGCGGCGGGCGGCCGGTTGCCGGCGACGCGATGCATCGGCGACGGCTCCGTCGACGACGAGGTGGCCCGCGGAGTTGCCATCCGGCATGCCCCGGCCGCCTTGCGATCCGCTGGCTAGCCGAGTTGCCATCGAGCGTGCTCGTGCTCGGGCCGCCACGCGCCGGGCCGGGGGTGCCGGTTCACCGCTTGGCCTCGCCGAGCAGGCGGACGATGTCGTCGAGCCGGGCGAGGATCGCGCGGTTGACCGCAGCCGCTTCGGCGGCCTCGGCGCGCGCGGCCTCGGCCTCGGCGCGGGCCTCGGCGGCCGGCGCGTCGAACGCCATGCCCGACAGCGCGGGGCCGAAGGTCTGGACCAGCGACGCGAGCATGTGGCCGGTCGGCGTGGTCGGAAACAGGTTGTCGTAGCCGACCGACAGGCAGGTCGCGACGTAGAGGATCCCGTCCCACGGGGTCGCGCAGCCGGGGTTGGTGTCACGCTCGGCGAGGTAGAACGCGATGCCACCGCCGAGCACGGTCGCGACCAGCGCGTCGATCGGATCGTCCTTCGCCCAGCGCCGGAGGTCGGCCTTGAGCGAGGCGTACTGACCGTCCTCGGCGGCGAGCAGGCCGAGCGCGATCGGCAACAGGCCGACCAGATCACCACCCGCGAGCCGAGGCCGCGCGTCGCTGGAAGCTTCCCCCATGTGCATGGAACGTAGACATGCGGCGGCCGGGTGGCAAGCAACGCGGTCGGCCGCGACGAGCGCGATCACGTGGGTACGCCGGCGGTGGGGCAATGATTCCCATCGAGAGATCCGTTTGATTGGATCTGCAATGCGGGCGCCGGCTTGCGGTTTGCTGCAACGGATGGGGCGCGGCGCGCATTCCAATGGCATCCTGGACCCGGTTGCACCTGCAGCGCGTCGTGTCCGATTGTCGGCCGCTCATGTCTTCCATCGCGCGGCCGGGCGACTTACACATGAAGCTATCCACTGCCCGGGGAGGCTGAGTTGAACGAGCTCGTGGTCGGGTCGCTGCAGTTTCCGACGGTCGTGTTCACGATCGCGCTCGGCATCGTGATCGTGTACTGGCTGTTCGTGCTGATCGGCGCGCTCGACATCGACCTGTTCGGCGGCGACGTCGACGTCGACGTGTCGGGCGCGGCGAAGGGCATCGGCGACGTGCTGACCGGCGGCGCCAAGGGCGGCGCCGAGGCGCTGCACACCGGCGGCGACGCGGGCGGCGAGGTCGGCGGCGACGCGGACGGCGATCTCGACGGCGGTGGGCTATGGCACGTGCTCGGGCTGGGCGACGTCCCGGTGACGATCTCGGCCTCGCTGATCACGGTGCTGGCGTGGGTCGGCTCGCTGCTCGCGATGCACTACCTCGGGATCGGCGGCTGGCTGACCCTGGTGGTGCTGGTGGTCGCGGTGGTGGTCGCGCTGCCGATCGCCGCGCTGCTGATCCGTCCGATCGCGCCGGTGTTCGCCGTCCAGGAGGGCAAGACGAACGCCGACTACGTCGGCCACGTCTGCACGATCACGACCGGCCGGGTCGACAACAGCTTCGGCCAGGGGATGGTCGAGGACGGCGGCACGGTGCTGGACATCGCGGTGCGCTGCGACCGGCCGGGCATGCTGACACGCGGTGACAAGGCGCTGATCATCGAATTCGATGGCGAGCGCCAGGCGTACATCGTGGAGCCGTCGAAGGACATGCTCGGGGGCGGCGCGCGCGAGGACCGGCCGAGCTAGCTTTCGTTTGCCGAGCCTGATTTGCCGGATTTGCCGGATTTGATTGGTTGGCAACGCTGCGTAGCGGGCCGGTCGGGGGACCGGCCGAGGAGCTCACATGGGACAGCAACTCGCACTCGTTCTGATCGGAATCGGCGCCATCCTGGTGCTCGGGGTCCTCGTGCTGGTCGCGCGCACGTGGCGGCAGGTCGACCAGGGCTCCGCGATGATCGTCAACAAGATGGGCAAGGAGCCCAAGGTGACGTTCACCGGCGCGATCGTGCTGCCGATCGTCAACCGGATGGAGGTCATGGACCTGTCGGTCAAGACCATCCACGTCGCGCGGCGCGGCAAGGACGGGCTGATCTGCATGGACAACATCCGCGCCGACATCAACGTCACGTTCTTCGTGCGGGTCAACAAGACCGCCGATGACGTGCTGCGCGTCGCGCAGCAGATCGGCTGCGTCCGCGCGTCGCAACAGTCGACGCTCGAGGAGCTGTTCGCCGCCAAGTTCTCCGAGGCGCTCAAGACGGTCGGCAAGCAGATGGAGTTCGAGCAGCTGTACACCCAGCGCAACGTGTTCAAGGACCGGATCATCGAGGTGATCGGCACCGACCTGCACGGCTACGTGCTCAACGACACCGCGATCGACTACCTCGAGCAGACCCCGATCGAGGTGCTCGACCCCAACAACGTGCTCGACGCGCTCGGCATCAAGAAGATCACGTCGATCACGACGGTGGCCAACATCGACACCAACCAGCTCAAGCAGAAGGAGCGGATGGAGCTCGGCAAGCAGAACCTGACCGGCGACGAGGCGATCTTCCGGTTCGAGCAGCAGCGGTCCGAGGCCGAGGCCAAGAAGAACAAGGAGGTCGCGATCGCGTCGGCACGCGAGGACAACGAGGCCCAGCGGTTCCGGCTCGAGGAGGAGAAGCGCACGCACATCGAGCGGCAGCGCGCAGAGGAGGCGATCCAGATGGCCGAGCAGGCCAAGCTGCGCTCGGTGCAGGTGTCCGAGCAGGGCCGGGTCCGCGAGGTCGAGGTCGAGAAGGTGCGGGTCGCCAAGGCGCACGATCTCGAGGAGGTCACCCGCCGCCGCGAGGTCGAGCTCGGCTCGATCGAGATGAACAAGGCGGTCGAG
The DNA here is from genome assembly GCA_036265355.1 of Kofleriaceae bacterium. Classification (GTDB taxonomy): domain Bacteria; phylum Myxococcota_A; class Polyangia; order Haliangiales; family Haliangiaceae; genus JABFXX01. The sequence continues at coordinate 20,072 of DATAPF010000417.1, forward strand.
ACCGAGAAGCGCTCGATCGCCGACATCATCCGCGCCCGGGTCGCGGTCGACAAGACGGTCGCGGTCGAGGAGGAGGCGATCAAGGACCTGCGGACCGACGCCGAGGCCAAGCGCAAGAAGCAGGTCACGGTGGTCACCGCCGAGGCCGCGGCGCAGGAGCTGTTCATCAAGGACATCAAGAAGGCCGAGGCCGAGCAGCAGGTCGCCCAGTCCCAGGCCAAGAAGCAGCTGATCCTCGCCGAGGCCGCGATGGAGGCCAGCGACAAGGAGGCGCGCGCCGCGATCCGCCGCGCCGAGGGCGCGCAGGCGGAGGCCGCGGCCGACGGGCTGGCCGAGGTCCGGGTCAAGGAGGCCGACGCGGTCGCGACCGAGAAGGTCGGGCTGGCGCAGGCGCGGGTCCGCGACGCCCAGGTCCAGGTCACCGATCGCGAGGGCGTGGTGGTCGCCGAGAACGTGCGGCGCAAGGCGCTGGCCGAGGCGGCGGGCCGCGAGGCCGAGGCGGCGGCGATCGAGAAGACCGGGATCGCCACTGCGGTCGGCGTGCGCGAGAAGCTGCTCGCCGAGGTCGCGGCCAAGGAGGCCGAGGCGGGGGCGATCGAGAAGCGGATGCTCGCCGAGGCCAAGGGCCTGGCCGAGAAGGCCACCGCGATGAGGGCGCTCGAGGGCACGCCGCGCGAGCACGAGGAGTTCCGGCTCCGGCTCGAGACCGATCGCGCGATCGCGCTCGAGCAGATCAAGGCGCGGACCCTGATCGCCGAGCAGCAGGCCAAGGTCATGGCCGAGACCATGGGCCACGCCGACATCAAGATCGTCGGCGGCGACGGCCAGTTCTTCGACCGCTTCGTCAAGGCGGTGTCGCTCGGCAGCTCGATCGACGGCGTGCTCGACAGCTCGGCGGCGGTGCGCCAGGCGGTCGGCGAGCGGCTGCCCGGCAACGGCCATGCCCCGGGTGGCGCGGCGCGGTCGCCCGAGGCCACGCTGGCCGGCGTGCTCGGCAACCTGATGATCAAGGCCGACGACACCACGCGCGGCAAGCTCAAGGAGCTGCTCGAGCAGGCGCGAAAGCTCGGCGTCCAGGACGACAAGACGAGCTGAAGCGAGGCGAGCCATGGCCGACCCCAAGGCCGCCGCCGGCGGCAGTGATCCCGGTGCGGACGACGCCGCCCTGACCGGCGGCAACTACGAGGTGCTGCGCGCCCGGCTCGCGACCGGCGGGCAGGAGCTGGCGCGCCGCGCCGACGCGCTCAACGCGCGCCGCAAGGCGCTGTTCGGCACCACCGAGCCCCAGCTGATCGCGACCGAGCGGGTGCGCACCGAGCACAGCTGCACGCCGGCCGACATCGTCGGCGTCGGCGACCACCTGCTGCTCGGCTACAACGTGTTCCTCGGGCTCAAGTCCGAGATGAAGATCGGCGACGCGCTGGCGCTGCACCGCTTCGAGCCGGTCGAGGGCGACGGGTTCGACACGTCGCCGGTCGCCGCCGACGCGGCCGGCACCGGGTTCCTGCGCACCGCCGACGTGGCGCGCGACTTCGCGAACCTGTACCGCTACTACCGCGACGCGCGGCTGATCAAGCTGGTCAAGCGCGACACGGCGCTGCTCGCGGTGTTCCAGGCCGGCACGACCTGGCGCGACTGCAAGGTGCTGCGCTGGCGGATCGAGCCCGACGGGCAGGTGGTGTACGTCGACGATCGCGGCGATCGCGATCACGCCGCGCTGTACCCGCCGGCCCACGACTTCGAGTGGATCGAGGTCACCCGCGATCAGCAGGTGTCGGGCAAGCACCCGCACTACAACCTGCTCGACACCCTGTTCGTCGAGTGCGTGCACGGCGACCTGACGATCAAGGTCGAGAACAACACCGAGACCGGGCAGGGCGTGTACGCCGAGCCGGTCGACGATCCGAACCAGTCGCTCGACGACGCGCGGATCTACTACGCGCCGATCGGGTCGTTTTCACCCTTGGCCTCCGGCCGGGCGGGCGGCCTGATCGTGCTCAAGATCCTGCCGTTCCGCGAGACCGCGTGGCGCTACCTGGTGTTCGACACCCGGTCGCAGAAGGTCGTGCGCGCCGACGGCATCGGCCAGGGCTGCCGCAGCCTGCCCGAGGACCACGGCGTGATCTTCCCGGGCGGCACCGTGCTGGTCGGCGGCGCCGCCCGGATGTTCGACGGCGACGCGGGCGACTACGTGCTGGAGCGCGAGCTGCGCTCGCCCAACGGCGAGGACGTGCTGTACGTGTACTCGCGCGGCAGCGACGGGACGTACCTGCTGTACGCGTACAACCTGATCGACAAGGCGGTCGCCGCGCCGATCCACTGCCACGGCTACTCGCTGTTCGGCGACGGCCGGATGATCGTGATGCGGGCGTCGGCCGAGCCGACCCGGGTCCACCCGATGCAGGTGTGGCGCACGCCGTTCATGTCGGCCGAGCACGCGGCGAGCGCGCCGACCGACGGCAGCTACCTGGCCAAGGTCGGCAACGCGGACCTGGTGCGCGGGCTGTCCGACGCGCTGTCGATCGCGCGGCTCGCCGGGGCCGACGCGCCGGTGCGCACGACGTTCGACGACATCCTCGCGCTCGCGACCCGCGCGATCGACCAGTACTACTGGCTCGGTCACGGCGACGCCGGCGATCTCAAGGCCGCGATCGCCGACGTCAAGACCACGGCGCGGCTGATCCTCGACGAGTACGACAAGGTGGTCGCGCTGCAGGCCGAGGCCCGCCGCGTGCTCGCGGGGCTCGAGGCGCTGGTCGCCGAGCGGCTGCGCGCGACCCGCTCGGAGGGGTTCGACCGGATCGATCCGTTCCTCGACGCGCTGACCGGGCTGCGCGCGCTGCGCGGCGAGCTGATCACGCGGCAGGACGTCCGGTTCATCGACACCGCGCGGCTGGCGGCGCTCGAGACCGAGGTCGCCGCGGCGTTCGATCGCGTCACCATGGACTGCGCGCGGTTCCTGGTCCGCGGCGACGCGTTCGGCGAGCTGATCGCGCGCGCGGACGGCCTGGCTGCGCGGGTCGGCGAGCTCGCGACCGCGGCCCCGGTGAAGGAGATCCGCGACCAGATCGACCAGGTCGCGGGCGGGGTCGATCTGCTCGGCAACGTGATCGGCGCGCTGCAGATCGCGGACACCACCCAGCGCACGCAGATCCTGGAGAACATCACCGACGCGTTCGGCCGGGTCAACCGGGCGCGCGCCGCGATCGACGTCCGCTACCGCGAGCTCGCCGCCCGCGAGGGCCGCGCCGAGTTCGCCGCCCAGGTCAAGCTGCTGACCCAGAGTGTGGCGTCGTCGCTCGCCCAGTGCGACACGCCGGAGCGCTGCGATCGCGAGCTCGCGCGCCTGCTGGTCCAGCTCGAGGAGCTCGAGGGCCGGTTCGCCGACATCGACGAGCTGGTCGCCGAGCTCGTCGCCAAGCGCGAGGACATCGCCCAGGCGGTCGGCACCCGCAAGCAGCAACTCGCCGCCGAGCGCCAGCGCCGGGCCGCCAACCTCGACAAGGCGGCGCAGCGGATCCTCGAGGGCATCGCGCGGCGCAGCGTGCAGCTGGCGTCCGCCGACGAGGTCAACGCGTACTTCGCGGCCGACGCGATGGTCGGCAAGCTGCGCGACATCGGCCGCGAGCTCGCCGAGCTCGGTGAGGCGGTCAAGGCCGACGAGCTCGACGCCCGGCTCAAGGCGGCGCGCCAGGACGCGCTGCGCGGCCAGCGCGATCGCGCCGACCTGTTCGAGGGCGCAGGCGAGCTGATCCGGCTCGGCGACCACCGCTTCGCGGTCAACACCCAGCCGCTCGAGCTGATGATCGTCCCGCACGACGGCGGGCTCGCCGTCCACCTGACCGGCTCCGACTTCTACGAGCCGGTCAGCGACGACCGCCTGCTCGCTGCCCGCGCGCTGTGGGACCGCGATCTGCCGAGCGAGTCGGCCGAGGTGTATCGCGGCGAGTACCTGGCGGCGAGCATCCTGGTCGACGCCGAGGCCGGTGCCGCGGGCGCACCGACGCTGGCGGCGCTGTCCGACGCGGCGCGGGCCGGCGGGCTCGAGCCCGTGGTCCGCGCGATCGCCCAGGAGCGCTACGACGAGGGCTACGAGCGCGGCGTGCACGATCACGACGCCGCGCGGCTGCTCGAGCGCCTGCTCGCGATGCGCGAGGGCGCCGGGCTGCTCGCGTACCCCGCCGCGGCGCGCGCGCTGGCCGTGGTGTTCTGGGCCGCGCCCGACGCCGTGGACGCCGGCACCCGCGCGCGCTGGCAGCGCACCGCGCAGAGCCTGGCGCGGCTCGCCGACGTGCTCGGCGATCGCGGGGCGAGCCGCGAGCTCGCGCGCGAGATCGCCCGCGCGATCGCCGGGTTCGTCGAGCGAAGCGAGACGGGGGGTGGGGACCCCGACGGCTCTGCCGGCGGGGCGGGGGGCAAGGCCCA
>DATAPF010000418.1:0-8916 GCA_036265355.1 Kofleriaceae bacterium
GGCCGCGATGTGGCCCGCCACCGCGGCCGAGGTCCGGCGGGTCAGCGCGGCGCTCACCGCGTCGCAGCCGCGCGCCGCGGCCAGCCGGGATCCCCGGGTGCCCGAGCGCACCGCCGCCGTGCGCGGCCCGCTCGACGTCTACTACTACAATCACCTCGCGACGGTGCTCGGCGAATCGCGCGCCCCGGTCGCGCTGGAGAAGCGCGACGAGGTGCTGGCCTACGAGGCGCTCAACCTGGTCGACGGCAAGCGCTCGGTCGGCGACATCCGCGATCTGCTGACCGGGCGCTACGCGCCGGTGCCGCTCGCCGAGGTCGCCGAGTGGCTCGACCTGCTGGCCAGGGCCGGCGTCGTCAAGTTCCGCGGCCACTGAGCCGCGCCGGGTTGTCTCCTCGGTGCGCGCCCTGTCGCCGTGGACGGCCACCGCTGCAAGCAGGTGGCATCTCCCTACCCCGGCCCACGGCAGCTCGGTGTTGCCCTGTTCATGGTCATCTTGTAGGCTATCATGACCATGAAAGAGGTCACGATGTCCGCCGCGCGGTCGCATCGCCGGGTCGGCGTCGCCGAAGCCAAGGCCAGGTTCTCCGAGGTCCTGCGCGACACGTCCAAGGGGCCGACCCTCATCCACAGCCGCGGGCGCGACCTCGCCGTGCTGCTCGCGATCGAGGACTACGAGCAACTCGTTGCGGAGCAGCCCCACGGCCCGGGGACCGGAAGCGCGTTCCTCGGTCGGATCGACGTGGTCAAGCGCCGGCACGGCGGTGGGGTCGACGAATTCAAGCCTGCGCCGATGCGCTTCCGAGCGCTCGATCCGTTCTCGCGGCGACACCCGCAGAAGGGGTGAGCGCGTCATGCCCTACCTTCTCGACACGAACGTCATCTCGGAGACCGCGCGCAAGAAGCCCGAACCGGGAGTGCTCGCCTGGGTCGGCAGCCTGCCTTCGCTGGCGCTCCCCGCCGTCGCGATCTACGAGATCGCATCCGGGATCCAGCGGTTGCCACCGGGCGACAAGCGGGCGTTCCTGGAGGAGTGGTTCGCAGAGTTGCTGGGCACTGGATGCGACGTCATCCCGTTCGACCGCGAAGCCGCGCTCGCGTGTGCGGCGCTCGAAGCAGAGGCACGGCACAAGCACCAGACCATCGAGACCCGCGATCTCTTCATCCTGGCGATCGCCAAGTCGAGAGCGATCGGCATCGCGACACGCAACGTCGGCCACTTTCGAGGCTTCGGCGTACCTCTGTACGACCCGTTCAAGGACGTTCATCTCCTCTGAGGCGTCCGATCCGAGCTACGGCACTGTGCGGTGCACCGCCGCCATGGGAAGTCGACCTGGAACACGGTCGGTCATGACTCCTTCACGCTGTAGTCGGGAATACCGGACTCGTTCCCATAATACTTGTACGGCAGGAACTTGCCAGACATCGAGATCTTGACCCGATCGCCCTTGGCGCTGGGCAGTCGCTCGATCTCGACGTCGAAGTCGATCGCCGACATGATGCCGTCGCCGAACTCCTCCTCGATCAGCGCCTTCCAGGCCGGGCCGTTGACCATCACGAGCTCGTACAGCCGGTACAGCAGCGGATCGCTCGGCGGCATCGGGCTGCCGCGGTGGGGCACCTCGTTGAGCATCCGCTCCTCGCTCGGCGACAGCCCGAACAGCGCCGCGGCCTTGCGCGCGAGCGGCTTGACCAGCTTCATCTGGCCGAGCAGCGCGCCGACCACCAGCACGGGCGAGACGCCGCCGATCTGCGTGGTGATGTGCTTCCAGGTCCAGCCGTTGTCGCGCTTGATGTCGAGGATCTTCTCGGTGAGCTGTTCACGTTTCATAGGGATCTCCCGCGGCGCAGCGTACGTGACGCTGCGTGTCGTGCGTGTTTCCAGGCCGGCCGCGCCTGCGCGCCGGATGGAACACACCGGTCCGCCGATCCGGGCACGGCAACATGCGCCCGGCGATCGAGATGTCGGGCAAGGCGAGACATCGTCGCTGCGGCGCGTGTATGGTCCGCGCCATGAGAGCTCTGCTCGCGCTCGCCGTTGCCTCGCTGTCCGTCGCCGCCGGCGCCGCCGCCGCGGCGCCCAGGGTCATCGTCCTCAAGGCCGCTCACCTGTTCGACGGCAAGTCGGATCAGGTCGTGTCGCCCGGCGTGGTGGTGGTCCAGGACGGCAAGATCACGGCCGCGGGCAGCAAGGTCCAGGAGCCGGCCGGCGCCGAGGTCATCGATCTCGGCAACGCCACGCTGGTCCCGGGGCTGATCGACGCCCACACCCACCTGACCAGCGAGGCCAGCGCGGACTGGAAGAAGGACGAGCTCGATCGGTTCAAGAAGCCGATCCCGCAGGTCGCGATCGAGACCACCGAGTACGCGCGCCGCACGCTGATGGCCGGGTTCACCACCGTGCGCGACCTCGGCTCGTCGGACCTGCTCGACATCGGCCTGCGCAACGCGATCAACGAGGGCATCATCCCCGGGCCGCGCATGCTGGTCTCGGTCCACGCGGTGTCGGCGCGCGGCGGCCACTGCGACGACACCGCCGGGTACCGGCCGGATCTGCTCAAGGAGCCCGGCCCCGAGCAGGGCGTCGCCGACGGAGCTGACCAGGTGCGCGCCGCGGTGCGCTACAACGCCAAGCACGGCGCCGACGTGATCAAGGTCTGCGCGTCGGGCGGGGTGCTGTCGCTCGCCGACAAGGTCGACTCGCCACAGCTGACCCAGGCCGAGCTCGACGCGCTGGTCGACGAGGCCCACGCGCTCGGCCGGAAGACCGCGGCCCACGCCCACGGCGCCGAGGCCGCCAAGCGCGCGATCCGGGCCGGCATCGATTCGATCGAGCACGGCTCGTTCCTCGACGACCAGGCGCTCGACATGATGAAGCAGAAGGGCACCTACTTCATCTTCACGCCGGTGCTGTGCCTGAACGATCGGCTCAAGAAGGCGGGCGCGCCGGCCAACGTGGTCGGCAAGGCCACCGCGGCGACCGCGGCCGCCGACGCGACGTTCAAGCGCGCACTCGCCCGCGGCGTCAAGCTCGGGTTCGGCTCGGATGCCGCGGTGTGCCCGCACGGCTCGCAGGTCGCGCAGTTCGCCGACATGGTGCGGCTCGGCATGAAGCCGCTCGCCGCGCTGCGCGCCGCGACCTCGAGCGACGCCCAGCTGCTCGGGCGCGACGACCTCGGCACGCTGGAGCCCGGCAAGCTCGCCGACATCGTCGGCGTGCCCGGCGATCCATCGCGCGACATCACGGTGGTCGAGAAAGTGCTGTTCGTGATGAAGGACGGCGTGGTCTACCGCAACGACGCGCGGAGGTGACGGCGACCCGGTGTGCGCCCGGGCGCTGTGAGGGCGCTCGCAGACCGCGCCGCCCCTGATGCCGCACCGTGTGACATCCACCGCGCCATCGCGGCAGACGCGTTGCTTGCGACCCACCGGGTGGGCGACGCTCGCCGGCGTGAAGCTCGTCGCGATTCCCCTGCTCGCGGCCGCCGGTTGTGGTCGATTCGGGTTTCCCGACCGAGGTGGCCCGGACGCCGGGCCGCCGGTGACGAGCTCGCGGGTGGGCATCGCCGCCGGCGACCAGTTCAGCTGCGCGCTGCGGCCCGACGCCACGGTGTGGTGCTGGGGCGACGATCGCCACGGCGAGCTCGGCGATGGCCAGCTGGTGCCGCGCGCCACCGCGGCGCCGGTCAGCGGGCTCGCCGGTGCCGTCGAGATCGCAGCCGGTCAGGACCACGCCTGTGCCCGGCTCACCGACGGCACCGTCGTGTGCTGGGGCCGCAACGACCGCGGCCAGCTCGGCGATCTGACCCAGGTCCAGCGAACGACGCCGGTGGCGGTCGCCAAGCTGCCGGGCCCGGCGACGGCGATCGCGCTCGGCGGCCTGCACTCGTGCGCGGTGGTCGGCGGCGCGGCGTGGTGCTGGGGCAGCAACCCCGACGGCGAGGTCGGCATCGCGTCATCGCCGTCGGTGGTGGTGCCGACCCACGTGCTCGACAACGTCACCGCGGTCGCGGCCGGCCAGTCCCACACCTGCGCGCTGCGCAGCGACGCCAGCGTGTGGTGCTGGGGGCTCAACAGCCGCAGCCAGCTCGGCGATGGCACGACGGCGTCGCACGGGCCGCGCGCTGTCCCGGGCGTGACCGCGACCGCGATCGGCGTGGGGTACGTGCACAGCTGCGCGCTGGTCGACGGCGGCCGCTACAGCTGCTGGGGCGCAAACGCCAACGGCGAGCTCGGCGACAACACGACCAAGCCGGGCGGCGCGCCGGCGACCGCCTCGACCCTCACCGGGCTGGTCGCGATCGACGGCGGCCAGGCCCACACCTGCGGCCTGCTCGCCGATCACACGATCATGTGCTGGGGGATCGACTCCGACGGCGAGCTCGGCAACAACGATGTCGACGCGGTCAAGCTCCCGATCGCGTCGGCGCCCGGCCCGTTCGCGGCGCTGGCGACCGGCCGCCAGCACACCTGCGCGGTCCGCGCGGACGGCTCGGTCGCGTGCTGGGGTGGCGGCGCCGCCGGCCAGATCGCCGGCGGGATCCTCGCGACGTGGTCGCCCCATCGCGTGACGCTGCCGGGCGTCGCGACCGCCATCGAGGTCGGCGGCAGCCACGCCTGCGCCCTGGTCAGCGGCGTCCCGTACTGCTGGGGGGACGACCACAACGGCCAGCTCGGCGATGGCAGCGGCCAGCCGGCGATGCCGGCCCCGAGCCGGGTCGGGCTGACCGGCGTCACGCGAATCACCGCCGGCGCCAACCACACCTGCGCGATCGCGAACGCGACGGCCTACTGCTGGGGCAACAACGACAGCGGCCAGCTCGGCAACGGCACGACGACGGCGCGTGCGACCCCCGCGGCGGTGCCGATGCTGACCAGCGTCACCGCGATCTCCGCCGGCGAGCAGTACACCTGCGCGATCAACGGCATGGCGACGTCGTGCTGGGGCGACGACACCGCCGGCGAGCTCGGCGACGGCGGCGGCCTGGCCGAGCAGCACGCGCCGGTCGTGGTGGCCGGCGTGACCGGCGCGACCGACGTCGCCGCCGGCCGCTCGCACGTGTGCGCGGTCCTGCCCGCCGGCCCGGTATGCTGGGGGGCAAACCTCGACGGCGAGGTCGGCAACAACCGGACCCAGGCGATCGAGACCCCGGCGGCGGTCGCGGTCGCGGCGATCACCGAGGTGTCCGGCGGCGATGTCCACACCTGCGGCCGTGCGGGCACCACGCCGTACTGCTGGGGCAGCAACGGCGACGGCGAGCTCGGCGACGGCTCCACCGCGCCGCACGCCGTGCCGACTGCGGTCGCCATGCTCCTGAACGTCACCGCGATCGAGGCCGGCTACAACCACAGCTGCGCGACCGACATGACCGGGGCGTACTGCTGGGGCCTCAACCAGCTCGGCGAGATCGGCGACGGCACGACGGTCCAGCGCAAGAAGCCGGTCGCGATCCCCGGCCTGAGCTCGAAGGCCCGGCTCGCGGCGGGCGACGCGTTCACCTGCGCGCTCGACGGCGGCGCGGTGTCGTGCTGGGGCGACAACACGCGCGGCCAGCTCGGCATCGGCACGCTGAGCCGCTCGCTCGTCCCGGTCGAGGTGGCGTTCCCGTGATCGTCAGCGGGCGAGGGCGAGCATGGAGCGCGCCTGCGCGATGTCGCGCCCGATCTGGCTGACCAGGGCCTCGACCGACTCGAACTTCTGCTCGTCGCGCAGCCGGGCGATGAACGTGGTCCGGACCCGGCGGGCGTAGAGGTCGCCGGTCCAGTCCAGCACGTGGACCTCGAGCACCAGGCCGCCGTCGTCGACGAACGTCGGGTTGGTGCCCAGGCTCGCCACCGCCGCCATCGCCGGGCCGCTCTCGACGCCGAGCGTCACCGCGTAGATCCCGGGCGCGATCGCGAGCTGGACCTCGGGGACGATGTTCGCGGTCGGCACGCCGATCGCCCGGCCGCGCTCGGCGCCGTGCACGACCACGCCGTCGACGTCCCACGGCCGGCCGAGCATGCGCTCGGCGCGCGCGAGCTCGCCGGCGCGCAGGTGGCCGCGGATCTTGGTCGACGCCGCGATCTCGCCGTCGACCTTGACCGCGGGGACGATCGCGACCTCGATGCCGGCGTCGATGCCATGCGCGCGCAGCGCCTCGGCCGTGCCGGTCCGGCCCTGGCCGAACCGGAAGTCGTAACCGACGATGATCGCGCGAGCGCGCAGCGCGAGGATCACGACGTCGTCGACGAACGCATCGGGCGCGACGCCGGCGAGCTCGCGGGTGAACGGCTCGACCACCACGGCGTCGACCCCGGCCTCGGCGAGCAGCTCGATCCGGCGCTCGATCGAGGTCAGCAGCAGCGGGGCGCCCCCCGGGGCGAGCAGCGTCGACGGGTGCGGGTCGAAGGTCAGCGCGACGGTCAGCGCATCGCGGGCGGCGGCGAGCTCGCGCGCGCGGGCGATCAGCGCGCGGTGGCCGAGGTGGACGCCGTCGAAGTTGCCGATCGCGATCGCGGCGCCGCGCCACGCCGGCGCGTTGTGATGGCCGTGCACGACCTGCATGGCAACACGTTAGCGCGAAGCCTGGCCATTGTGCGGGGCCGGGGCCGGGGCCAGGGCCGGGGCCGGGGCCGGGGTGCGCTGGGCCAGCACGGTCCACGCCGGGGGCGCGAGCGCGAGCGCGCCGATCGTCGCGCCGGTGATCGCCTGACCCGAGGCGAGCCGGATCATCGCCGCGAGCCGGCCGATCGCGAGCCCGGCGAGCAGCGCGGCGAGCCCGATCGTCGCCGGGCCGACCGCGGCCGCGCGCAGATCGACCCCGATCGCGCCGGCGACCGCGGCCGCGACCGCGAGCTCGGCCCACCGGGTGCGCACCAGCGCGGCGAGCCCGGCGAGCGCGGCGACCGCGGTCAACGGGCCGAGCGCATCGGCCGCGGCGGCGGCGGTGGCAGCGAGCGACGAGGGCGTCACCGGATGGGCGGCGGCGCCGAACCAGCGCGCGCCCAGCCCCGGCCACACCGTCGCGGCGAGCCCGGCGAGCGCCAGCGCGATCGCGCCCGCCACCGGCGCGCCCAGCACCCAGCGCGTGCGCGGCCGCCCTGGCGACCCCACCAGGCGCACCCCGGCGATCGCCAGCAGCGCGACGAAGCTCGGATCGAGGATCCCGGCGAGCGCGGCGGGCAGCACGGCGACCAGCGGCGACGCGGCCGGTCGCGGCGTGTCGGTCGGCCAGCCGAGCTCGGTCACGGTCCATCCGGCGGCCGCCAGCGCGAGCGCCGCGCGCACCGGCGCACCGCCGGCACCGGCGAGCGATGCCACCGCCACCAGCGGCGCGATCGCCGCGCCGGTCAGCGCCGCCGCCGAGCTCCCCGCCAGCACGCGGATCGCCGCGGCGAGCCCGGCCGCGGTCAACCCGAGCGCAGGCGTCATGCCGAGCGCCACCGCCGCCGCGCCGGCGATGGCGGCCATCGCGGGGATCACGAGCCAGGACCGCACCGGACCACAGTCCCGGACCACCGATCGCCGTGCAAGTTTTTACCACTGGCGGCCGGCCGCGCTCCCGGGCCGCCGGTTTACCTCGGCCGCCCCGTGGCCTACCCTGGGAGCCGGGTGTCAGACGCCAACGCCGCAGCCACCGGCCTGGCCCGCGCTTACCTGTCGCGGTACCTCGCCGCATACGCCCAGCGCCGCCGGCGCTCGGGCGGCAACCAGTTCGGTCCAACTCCCGAGGAGATCGCGATCGCGCTCGGCGGCCAGGTGCCGCTCGATCACGACCTGGCCCGCGACCAGGAGGTCACCGCGGCGCGCGAGCGGCTGCTCCACGCGCTCGCCGCCGAGCCCGAGCCGCTGCTCGCGCGGCTGGTCCGGGTGTTCGCGCTGTCCGAGCTCGACCTCGTGATCGTCTGCCTGCTGCTCGCCCCCGAGCTCGACCACGAGCTCGAGCGCGCGTTCGCCTACGCCCGCGACGACTTCACGCGCAAGCGCGACGACATCGGGTCGATCGCCCGCGTGATCGCCGCCGGCGACGCGCCTACCGTCGACCGCGTGCTGCTGCGGTTCGACGACGCCGCCCCGCTGCGCCGGCTCGGCGTGGTGACGCTCGGCCCGGCCGGCGACCTGCCGGCGACGATGCGGTCCGCCCGGCTCGCCGATCGGATCGTCGGCTTCCTGCGCGGCCACGACACCGTCGACGAGCTGATCCAGGGCCTGGTCCGGATCCGCGGCCTCGCGCCGCAGCGGACCGACGTCGTGATGAACCCCGATCTGGTCCACCAGATCGCGCGCGCGCTCGACGACCCCCATGGCGCGCCGCGCGTCCTGCTCGCCGGGCCCGAGGGCGCCGGCCGCGGCCTGATCGCCGAGGCGCTGCTCGGCGAGCGCGGCCGGTCGAGCGTGCGGATCGACCTCGCCGGGATCGTCGCCGAGGGCCGGATCGCGGACCGGGTCGCCGCGGCGCTGCGCGAGGCCGCGCTGCGCGACGCGGCGGCGATCATCGACGGCGCCACGGTGATCGATCGCGAGGTGCCGCGCGCCGTCGTCCACGCGATCGCCGATGGCACCGCCGAGCTCGCCGTGCCGGTGGTGTTCGCGTTCACCGGCCACCCGAGCTGGCTGGTCGAGGCCGTGCCGGCGCTGATCGAGATCGACGTGCCGGCGCCGACGTTCCGCGAGCGGCTCGAGCTGTGGCGCCGCGCGCTCGCCGGCGCCGCGGTCGCCCCCGACGACCTCGAGGTCGTCGCCAGCCGCTACGCGTTCACCGGCGCGACGATCGCCCGCGCCGCCCACCGCGCCGTCCAGGCCGCGCGGCTGCGCGATCCGGAAGCGCCCAAGGTCACGCTCGACGATCTCGGCGACGCCGCGCGCCTCATGTTCTCGCACCGGCTCGGCACGATGGCGCAGCGGATCCCGATCGGCTTTCAGTGGAGCGACCTCGT
>DATAPF010000419.1:0-11944 GCA_036265355.1 Kofleriaceae bacterium
GTGATCGATCACGGTGGGCAGGAGGCGCGCGGTCCGGGCGCCGGCCGCGCGGCGGTCCCGGACGTAGAGGTAGGTCGCGATGCCGCCGAGCACGGCGCCGGTCACGACCAGCACGTTGCCCGTGGCGGCGTAGACGTCGCCCCTGGACTCGAGGTCCCTCAGCTTGGCGAGGTCCTGCGGGGTCCGCGTCGGCGCTCTGTTGATGTCGTCCTGCGTGCTGCTCGCGCCACCCCACAGGAGCACGCCGAGCGCGAGCAGGCTGCCGCCGCCGATCATGCCGGCGAGCTCGAGGCGGCGGTCCGTCGGGCTGGGCTGATCGGCCATCGGGGTGGAGCCGGCGGGCGCGGTCTCGGGCACCGCCGGCGGGGCGGGCGCGACCGCGGTCGGGGCGGGGATCCCCGGCGCGGGCTCGGCCGGCGTGGCCGGCGCGATCGCCGGGGCAGCGGGGGCGGGGACCGGGGCGCTCGCCGCACCGCGCGTCGCGTCGCGTGGCTCGCCGAACAGCGGCGCGAGGGCTGCGAGCTTGTCGGGGGCCGCGCCGGTGGGGAGCAGCATCGTCGCGTCGCGCGCGGCGCCGCCCCGGGCGAACCGGTGGACCGCGATCTCGACGCCGCCCGGCTTCGGCGTGACCGTGGTGAGCACGATCTCGTCGACCGACAGCATGCCGATCACCTCGTCCTTGCAGCTCGGCGCGTCGGGCCGGCAGCCGACCGCGGTCGCCGCGTCGGTGAACGTGAGCTCGCCGGCCGCGGCCTGGAGCCCGGCGGTGGTGGCGAGCCGGGCGATCGCGGCGTCGATCTTCGCGCGCAGGGCCGCATCGGTCCGGCCCTCGGACTGCAGCACGAGCACCTTGCGCGGCTCGGCGGCGGCGAGCCGCGGCACGACCACCAGCGCCGCGGCGGCGAGCAGGCGCGCCTTCATGACCCGAGCCGCTCCATGCGATCGCGGATCTGGTCGGCGTCCGCCGCGTCGGGTGCGAGCTGCAGGTAGCGCTTGAATGCCAGCTTCGCCATCCCCTTGTTGCCCAGCTTCTCGTAGACCAGGCCGAGGCCGCGCCAGGTCGGCGCATAGTCGCGATGGGCGCTGGCCGAGGCGCGCAGCGTCGCGAGCGCACCGGCGTTGTCCCCGCGCGCGTACTGCTGCAGGCCGGTCCGGTAGGCCGCCACTGGATCGGGCTTGGCCTCGGACGGGGCAGATGCCGCCGGCGACGCGTAGGGATCGACCGGCTGGCCCTTGGTCGTTGCGAGCGGCCGGCGGACCTTGAGCGGCGGCCTGGGGTCGGCCGGCCGGGGCTCGGGCTTCTTGACCTCGGGCTTGTGTGCAGCGACGGCGTCGGGGAGCGCCGCGGCGGGCCGGGGCGGCGCCGCGGACGGAGCCGGAACCGGCGGCGATCTGGGTGACGTGGCAGCCCTGGGTCCCGCGGCCGGTGGTGGCGCCGGTGGCGTCGCGGAGGGAGGCGTCGTCGTCGCCGCGGCGGGCGGGGTGGTCGGTGGGGCCGACGGAGTCGCAGGCGGTGGGGGCATCGCCGCGGCGGGCGGTCCGGACGCGGATGCGGCCTGCGGGGCCGCGGTCGGCGGTGGGACCGAAGCAGGCGGTGCCGGCGTCGTCGGCGAGGCGGGCGGTGAATCGGCGGCGGCCGGTGCGGCCGGAGCCTCGGTCGGCGCGGCCGGCGGCGACTCGGCCGGCGCCGCGGCGCTCCCCGGAGGGGCTGGCGCGGCGGTCTCGGCCGGCGCGCTGGTCGGCTTCGCGGCGGGAACCGTCGCCGCGGGAGTCGCGGGCCGGCTCGGCGTCCGCGCGGATGCCTGTGCAGAAGGATCGGCCGCCGGCTGCGAGCCACCGAACGCGAACGCAACGACCAGGATCGCGGCGACGACCGCGAGCGCGCTGCCGATCGCGATCACCAGGCGCCTGCGCCCGGCACGGGCCGTGTCCGCGAAGTCATCGTCGTCTGGGATCGCCTGGATCGTGCCGGTGCTCCACGCCCAGCCCGCGAGCACGTCGCGTCCGCCGGTGGTGGCGCGCTCGGCACGGGGCGGCGACGCGGCCTCGGTGGGATCGGGCTCCACGGCGGTGACCGCGCCGACGCCGGCGTCGGCGCTCTGCAGCGGCGCGGGAGGCGTGGCGGGTGGGACGGTGATGCCGGGCGGCATCCCGAGCTGGGTGGCGATGCCCGGGCGCGCGGGCCCGGCGAGCTGCGCGCTCTGCGAGGGGTCGGCGTGCGCGAGGACCCGCGGCGAGGGCGGGCGAGGATGCAGCGAGGGCGAGGTCGACGCCGGCGCGGCTTGCCCCGCGTCGGGCGCGGGGACGCTCGCCCGCGGCACCGGCATCTCCGGCGGCGCATACGAGACGCCGTCCGCCGGCGCCGGCATGGCGGGCGCGCCGAACGCCAGCAAGGTGCCCGTCGATGGTCGCGGGGGCACGGCCGACGGCAGCACCGGGGATGCCTCGATCGGCATCGCGGCCGGCATCGCGGCGGGTGGCAGTGCCGGCGATCCGATCGGTGGTGCGCTCGCGGGGACTGCCTGCGGGAACGCGGGTGCCGGCGCGGACGGGGTCGGCGCAGTCGGAAGGCCGGTCGCCAGCGGGGCCGGGTGCGGGAACGCGGGTGCCAGTGCGGGCGGGGTCGGCGCGTCCGCCAGGCCGGTCGCCGGTGACACCTCCCGCGCGCGCGGCGGCGTGGCCGAGGCGGCCGGGGCCGGCGCCGAGCTCGCCGACGGGCCGCTCGCGTTCGATCCGAGGAACGCGGTCACGGCGAGCGCGGAACGATCCGACGTCGCCTGCGGCGCCGGGGCCGCCGGCGACATCGAACCCAGGATCTGGGTCTCGGCCGGCCTCAGCGAGCGCACGGCGGGATCGGTGGGCGGTCGGGTGGCGGGTGCTGGGTGCTGGGTTGTCGGCGCGCCGGCGGGAGAGGGCGGGGATGGAGAAGTCACCGCCCTCATCGGGGACAGGCCGGCGGAGCCGAGGACCGCGGTCTGCGCGGCCTGGCGCGATACGAACGGCGGCGGCAGGGTGTCCCCCGGGGCGCCCTTCACGGGGGTCGGCGCGGAGGCGCCCGAGGCGAGCGTCGCCGGCGCGGGCACAGCGCCCTTCGCGGCGCCCGGTGCGGAGGTGCCCGAGGCAGGCGTCGCCGGCGCGGGCACAGCGCCCTTCGCGGGGCTCGGTGCGGAGGCGCCCGAGGTGGGCGTCGCCGGTGCGGGCACAGCGCCCTTCGCGGCGCCCGGCGCGGAAGCGCCCGGGGCAGGCGTCGCTGGCGCGGGCGCATCCGGCGCAGCGGAGCGCAGTGCGGGCGTCTGTGCAGACGTCTCCGGCGCCGGTGCCGCAGAGCCGGAGGCCTCGGACGCTCCCGGCCCCGGTGCAGCCGTCTCCGGCGAGGCTGCCGCGGCGCCGGAGGCCCCGGACGCTCCCGGCCCCGTCGTGATCGCGGCGGGTGCGGCGGAGCTCGCCGATGCGGGCACCCGCGACGCGGCAGGGCCGGCCGCATCCGGGCTCGCCGGACCCGGCGCCGCCGTCGTCGAGCTGGACACGGCCGTCGCGGACGCACCGGGTGCGACGGCACCGGGAGCTGGCGCAGCAGATGCCGACTCACTCGAGGAGAAGCCGGTCGACGCGGGCGATGTACTCGACGGGGACCGGGTCGATGCGGGCGATGTACTCGACGGGGACCGGGTCGATGCGGGCGTGCCAGGTGTGATCGCCGGCAGCCGGGCCGTCTTGGCACCGCGGCCCTTCGATGCCGCGCCGGACTGCGAGGCAGCCCTCGGTTTCGCCGCGGGTGCCGCGGGCACCGCGGGGGCCGCCGAAACCGGGGGTAGCGCCGACATCACCTCCGTGTCGTGGGAGCCCGCGATGGTGGCCATCGGCTGCGTCACCGCCGGGACGCTGCTCCGGGACGCGGCCCGCGCCGTCGCGCTCGCCGGCAGCCCGGCGGCCGGTGTGGCCGACCGGGGCGGCGGCGCGGGCGCGGCCAGCGCGGCGAGGAACCGGGCGATCGGCTCGTTCGAATCCGGGTATCCGGCATCGCCGAGCACGGCCTCGATCTCGGCGGCCATCGCCTTGGCGCTCTGGTAGCGCTCGGCCGGCTCGCGGGCGAGCGCGCGCCTGCAGATCGCGTCGAGCTCGGCGGGGATGTTGGCGTTGAGCTCGCTCGGGGGGCGGAATGCCCCGTCGAGCACGGCGCGCGTCACGGCCGCGTCGTCGGGGCCGTCGAACAGCCGCTCGTGGGCGAGCGCCTCCCACAGCAGGACGCCGAGCGTGAACACGTCGGTGCGGCGGTCGGCGGACCCGCCGCGCAGCCGCTCGGGCGCGGTATAGGCCGGCGCCGCGGGCGCCGCGGTGAACCCGACGCTGCCGTCGGGCCGCACCGTGATCGCCGACGGGGTGAGCGCGGCGAGCGGCTGACCGGACCGGTGGGCGGCGTGGACGGCGTCGGCGATCGTGCCCAGGATCCGCGCGCAGCTGAGCTCGTCGAGCCGGCGGGTCGACGCCATGACCGCCTGCAGCGGCACGCCATCCCGCGGATCCGGGTTGCCTGGCGTCGGACGTCCAGCCTCGGTCGTGGACACGCCTTATCCTAGCGTAGCTGGGCCGAGATCGATCGCCTCGCGACGCCGCACGGGGCAAGCCGCGACCCGGTCGTGACCGGTTCGACATGCCCGCCTGTGCAGCGCGCGTACATGGACCCCACTCGACATGCGCAACCGATCGGCTCTGCAGTAGCATCCCACCCGCGTGGCCGATGTCGAGCTGAGACGGATCTTTCGGCTCGTCGCTGCGCGGTCGCTGAACACGTTCGGTCGAGCGGTGCTCACGTTCACCGTGCAGTGGGAGCTGTTCGAGCGCACCCAGGACACCCTCGTGTTCGCCGCGGTCGGCGTGGCGCAGCTCATTCCCGTCGTGCTGTTGTTCGTGCCGTCCGGAACGCTGGTCGACCGTTCGGACCGCCGGTTGCTGGCGACCGCCGCGGCGGCGACCACCGGCCTCGTCGGGATCGGGCTGGCGCTGCTCAGCGGACTGCACGCGCCGCTCGCGCTGTACTTCGTGCTGCTGATCGGCCAGGGCTGCGCGACGTCGGTCCACGCTCCAGCGGTGGCGTCGCTGATGCCGCTGATCATCGCGCGCGATCAGCTGACCCGCGCCAACCGGATCAGCTCGAGCTTCGGGGAGCTCGCCCAGGTCATCGGGCCGGCGA
The DNA here is from genome assembly GCA_036265355.1 of Kofleriaceae bacterium. Classification (GTDB taxonomy): domain Bacteria; phylum Myxococcota_A; class Polyangia; order Haliangiales; family Haliangiaceae; genus JABFXX01. The sequence continues at coordinate 5,192 of DATAPF010000419.1, forward strand.
TCGCCGGGCTCGCGCTCAAGTTCGTGGGGACGGCGTGGGTCTACGCCGCGCTGGCGGTCACCGGGCTGGCGGCGGGCGCGCTGTACCGTTCGCTACCCCGGCCGCGCCCGGTCGAGGCGCCGGCGGCGAGCGCGCGCAAGGACTGGCGGGCCGGCCTGCGCTTCATCTTTCGCTCGCCGCTGCTGCTGCCCGCGATCACGCTCGACATGTTCGCGGTGCTGTTCGCCGGGGTCACCGCGCTGCTGCCCGCGGTCGGGAAGGAGCTCCACCTCGACTCGTTCGACGTCGGCCTGCTGCGCGCATCCCAATCGCTGGGCGCGGTGGCGATGGCGGTGATCGGCGGGCGGCTGCCGGCATGGCGGCGGCCGGGCCGCGTGCTGCTGATCGTGGTCGCGCTGTTCGGGCTGGCGACCATCGGGTTCGGGCTGTCGACGTCGTTCCCGCTGTCGCTCGTGCTGCTGTTCGCGTGCGGCGCGCTCGACAACATCTCGGTGGTGATCCGGCTGACCCTGGAGCAGCTGGTCGTGCCCGACGCGATCCGCGGCCGGGTGTCCGCGGTGCACTTCGTGTTCATCGGGATGTCGAACGAGCTCGGCAGCGCGGAGTCCGGCGTCGCGGCGTTCGTGCTCGGCACGATGCCGTCGATCGTGGCGGGCGGCGCGCTCGCGGTCGTCGTGGTCGGCGCGGTCGCGCTGCGCTGGCGCGAGCTGGCGCGGATGCCGCCGCTGCACGAGCTCCAGCCCGGCGGGTAGCGCCGCGCCGGCAGCGGTCACAGCTGGCCGGCATAGTAGCGCGCCCCGATCAGGAAGCTCAGGGCGTCGCCCGGCGAGTTCGACAGATCGGTGGCGATCGAGGCCTGGACGTCGAGCGCGTGGAGCACGTTGTAGACCGCGGTCAGCGCGACCGGCGTGGTGTCGGCGCCGATGAACGCGTTGGACGAGTTGCTGAGGCCCAGCGAGGCGAGCCGGGTGTCGAGCTGGAAGTACAGCAGGGGCGTGGCCTGGTAGCCGACGCTGAGCGGCAGCGCCAGGTCGATCGGCTTGGGCGCGCCCATCACGCCGCCGTCGGACAGCGCGATGCTCAGCTGCTGGGTGCTCGGGAACCCCGAGATCACCGCGAGCTTGTCGGTGAGGTTGTACTGGACGTGGACGCCGACCATCAGCGGGTTGGCGGCCTTGGTCAGGAAGTTGTAGCCGGTGCGCGCGCGCGCGATCACCTCGAGCTTGCCGTCGACCGCGCCGCGCAGCAGCTTGTAGCCGACGTCGAAGTTGAGGCTGCCCTTGGCCTCGAACTCGCGGGTCGCGAACGCGTACGGCACCTGGATCTCGAGGTCGTCGGTGATGCCGTAGCCGATGATCGGCGCGCCGCCCATCGCGCTTCCGTCGTTGTTGGAGGTGAAGTCGCCGCCGAGCATCGCCACGCCGGCGGGCAAGGTGAGCGGCCGCTCGATCACCGCGCGCGGATAGCGCACGGCCGGGGCGGCCGGCTCGCTCGTCGCGGTCGTCGTCGTCGCCGCGCCGGCGCTGGCGTCGCCGGGACCGGGCGGCGTCGCGGCGTCGGGTGCGGCGGCGACCGCGGTCTTGCCGTCGCCGTCGGCGGCGGCCGGCGCGGCGCACCACGCGATGATGGCGAGTGCTGTGAATGAGAGGTTTCGTATCGCAATGCGTGGCGGATTCGAGCTCGTCATGAGCTCGAGAGTCCTCCTGAAAGCATTTCTGGCCGGTTGCCGGACCGTATCTCTTCGACAAAATCTCGTCAAGACGTCGTGAAGAAACCGAAAAATTTCGTCGAGAATCGCCGTGCGATTCGACGTCTTCTCGCCGAAACACCTCGGAAACATCGAATTGCGGTCAATGATGTGCTCGGGGGGTCACTCCCGTGATCGGGAGCCAGTCATGACCCAGCGACGCCGATCCGGAATTCAGATCAGTAGTGCAGGAACACCGGCACGGTCGCGCGCTCGACGACCTGGTGGGTGACCGACCCCCACACCAGGCGGGCCAGCGGCGACGGGATGTAGCCGCCGATCCCGATCATCCCGGCGCCGATCTTCGCGCCGCGCGCCAGCAGGGCCGCGGCGGTCGGCTCGCTCGAGACCACGTTCTCGGGGACGGCGCGGACCCCGAGCTCGGCGAGCAGCGCACAGCCGCCGCTCGCGATCTCGTACGCGCGCGCGCCGTCGTCGTTGACCGTGGCGACGTGGACGTCGCGGCCGCGCACCAGCCGGGTATCGGCGAAGCTGCGCAGCGCGCGGATCGCCGCCGAGCTGCCGTCGTAGGCGAGCAGCGCCGCCGAGCCGCGCGGCACGATCCGATCCGGCACGACGATCAGCGGCCGCCCGGCCCGCCGCAGGATCCGGTCGCGGGTGTAGCGATCGTGGTCCTGGGTCTCGTACCGGAAGTTGACGTCGCGGCCGAGCACGGTGAGGTCGTGGCGCGGGACCGCGGTCAGGATCATGTCGGCCGGGCGGCCCGCGATCTCCAGCGCGCGCACCGCGACGCCGGCGGCCCGGCCGCGGGCGAGGAAGTCGGCGATCCAGGCCCGCGCGTGGTGGTGGGCGTCGGCGAGCAGCGCCGCGTCGCGGTCGCGCCGGTAGCTCGCGCCGCCGATGCTGGTCGCCGCGCCGGCGACGATGTCCGGCGCGTCGACGATCGCCAGGCCGACCAGTCCGGCGGGCAGCGTGCGCGCGAGGTCGATCGCGACGTCGACCGCGCGGTGGGTGCTGGCAGAGCCTTCGAGGCAGATCAGGATCTCCATGGTCAGAACACCACGAGCGCGACGGCGGCGAGCACCGGCGCGAGGATGAAGATCGACCACACCATGTAGCCGAAGAAGCTCGGCATCCGGACGTGGTGCTGCTCGGCGATCGCCTTGACCATGAAGTTCGGGCCATTGCCGATGTAGGTCATCGCGCCCATCAGGACCGAGCCGCACGACACGGCGCGCAGCAGGTCATGCCCGACCGGATGCGCGGCGAGCGCGCCGAGGTCGTGGACCGAGAGCTGGGCGCCGCTCGCGTTGACCACGCTGGTCGCCAGCGATGCGAACGTCAGGTAGGTCGGCGCGTTGTCGAGCACGCTCGACAGCGCCCCCGAGGCCCAGAAGAACTGCTGGGGCCGGGTGATCCCGAGGCTCGCGCCGCGGTCGGACAGCACCGCGAGCGCCGGCACCATGGTGACGAAGATCCCGATGAACACCGCCGCGACCTCGAGGATCGGCGCCCAGCTGAACCGGTTGGCGTCGTGGATCCGGCGCGGCGTGGTCGCGATCGACAGCGCGGCGAACCCGATCAACGCGAGGATCTGGAGGTACCGCGCGGCGGGCCACCGGGGAGCCAGCACGCCGAGCGCGAGCACCGTCGCGACGACGCCGACCAGCCACACCAGGTTCCGGCCGCCCTCGAGCCCGAGCGGCTCGCGGCCGTCGCGGCGCGGCCGGGGGAACTCGCGGCGGTACAGCCAGCGCTCGGCGATCGCGAACACCGCGAGCAGCGCGGCGCTGACCATCGCCCACGGCAGCGCGAGGCCGAGCGTCCAGCGGAACGGGACGCCGCGCAGGAAGCCGAGGAACAGCGGCGGATCGCCCAGCGGCGTGAGCAGCCCGCCGCCGTTGGACACCAGGAAGATGAAGAACACGACGACGTGGCGGCGGTGGCGGCGCTGCGCGTTGGCGCGCAGCAGCGGCCGGATCAGCAGCGCCGAGGCGCCGGTCGTGCCGATCGCGCTGGCCAGCACCGCCCCGACCGCGAGGATGCAGGTGTTGACCACCGGCGTCCCGGCGAGATCGCCGCGCAGGTAGATCCCGGCGGTGATCACGAACAGCGCGCCGAGCAGCGCGATGAACGCCGCGTACTCGCGCGCCGTGTCGGCCAGCAGCGCGGCGCCGCCGGGCGCGGCGGCGACCAGGTAGATCGCGACCGGCAGCGCGGCCGCGAGCGCGACCGCGAGCTTGTTGCGGTTGTGGTCCCAGAACCGCGCCAGGACCAGCGGCATCGCCGCGATCACAAGCAGGTAGACCACGAACGGGACGGCGGCGAGTGCGGACACGGCGGCCGGGCGTCAGGCCGACGCCGCGATCGACGCCTGTGGCAGCTGGGGGACCTCCTGCCGGGCCGCGTCGACCTGGGCGGCCGGGACGTCGGACACCGAGACCGCCGGGACGAACTCGGGGTAGCCCGGGACACCCATCTCGGGGACGTCGAGCCCGGCGATCTCGACCTCGGCCGGCACGCGGTTGGAGCCGAACAGCTTGCCGACGACCCAGAACGCGACGCCGCCGACCACCACGTTCCACACCGTGCAGGTGACGCCCTCGACCGCCTGCGCGATGAGCTGGGTGTGGTCGCCGTAGAACAGGCCGGTGACGCCCTGGAGCGCCGCGCCGGTGGTCCCGAGGTACTCGGTCGCGCCCACGCCGTTCCAGCCCTGGCCGTAGCTGCCGTCGGCGAACAGCCCGACCGCGAGCACGCCCCACAGGCCGTTGACGCCGTGCACGCTGATCGCGCCGACCGGATCGTCGATCTTGATCCGGTCGAAGAAGAACACGCTGACGATCACCAGCACGCCGGCGATCCCGCCGATGATGAACGCGCCGACCGGGGTGACGAACGCGCACGGCGCGGTGATCGCGACCAGGCCGGCGAGCATGCTGTTGCACATCATCGTCGGATCGGGCTTGCCGACCTTGCGCCACATGTACAGCACGCCGGACAGCGTCGCCGCCATCCCGGCGATCATCGTGTTGGCCGCGACGATGCCGATCCGGCCGTCGCTGCCGGCCAGCGAGCTGCCGGCGTTGAACCCGAACCAGCCGAACGCCAGGATGAACGTGCCGATCTGCACCATCGGGACGTGGTGGGCGAGGATCGGCTTGATCTGGCCGCTGGCGCCGTACTTGCCGATCCGCGGGCCGATCAGGTACGCGGTGATCAACGCGAGCGCGCCGCCCTGGAGGTGGACGACGCCGGAGCCGGCGTAGTCCACCGCGCCGTGACCGAGGCCGAGCCGGTAGCCGAGCTGCGCGAGCCAGCCGCCGCCCCACACCCAGCCGCCGAAGATCGGATAGATGACCGCGCCGATCAGGATGCTGTAGACGAAGAAGCTCTTGAACTTCCAGCGCTCGGCGCACGCACCGGTCACGATCGTCGCGGTGGTGTCCATGAACACCATCATGAACAGGAACAGCACGATCACGCTGGAGTCGTAGGCGCCGCCGCTCAGGAAGAACCCGGTGGTGCCGAACAGACCCCAGCCGTGGTCGCCGTTGACCGCGGAGCCGATCGTGAACATGTGGTTCAGCGTCGGCGTACCGCCCAGCGCCGTCGGGCCGCCGATCGCCGTGCCGTTCAACCCGCCGCACATGAGCGCGAATCCGCACACGAAGAATCCGAACATGCCGAGCGCGTAGACCATGAAGTTCATCGAGATCGTGTGGGCCGCGTTCTTGGCGCGCACCAGGCCGGTCTCGACCAGCGCGAACCCGGCCTGCATGAACATGACCAGGAAGCCGGCGATCAGCGTCCACACGAAGTTGACCGAGTAGATGCCGTGGGACGCCGACTGGGCGACCGCGTCGACCGCGACCGCGAGGTCCTTGGTCGTGGCCTTGGCCGGGTCGGGCTTGGTGTAGCCCGGCACCGAGAACGCGGTCGGCGTCGACTGGTAGGCGCCGGTCCGGTCGGGCACCGGCTCGTCGTCGGCGCGCGCCGCGGCGGCGGTGACGGCGAGCAGGCAGACCGCCAGCGCGGCCAGCGCGAGCGGCCGGCGCGCGGGGACGCCCCACATCGCGCCGAGCACGGCGCCGATCTGCATCACCGCGAAGAACACGGCGGCCGCCGGCAGGCGATACCCGGTCGCGACGAACACCGCGCATGTGACGACGGCGATCAGCACCTGAAAACGAACGAAGGTATTTCGGTACAGAGCCCACATGCAAAGCACTCTACAGGAGACAATGTTAGCTATTTGTTTCGTGTCTGCGAATTCGCGGTAAATGCAATCAGGATTGCAGCGAGAATCGATATGGAGTGTTGCGCCGGACGGGAGCGAGCCGGTGCGCGGCTGCATGTAGCGCAAAAGAAACCAGCCGGAAATTTGCGCCGGATGGGACCGGAGGTCGGGTGACCCCGGCGTTCCCGGGTCGCGAAGCTAATGGATCCGCGCGGCGACCGGCAGGCGGGCGACGATGCCGGCCTCGATCGCCGCGAGCTCGGCGGCGCGGGCGCGCCAGGCCGCGGGGGCGGCGTCGCGGGCGAGCGCGAGGAACGTGTCGCGGTGGCGATGCTCGGCGATGGCCAGGCCGGCGTACAGCTCGCGCGCCCGCGGGTCGTCGAGCGCGCCGGCGAGCAGGCCGAGCCGCTCGGCCGATCGGCCCTCGATGATCGCGAACACCAGCAGGCGGTCGAGCAGGCGGTCGGGCTCGCGGCCGCGGATCTCGGTGCGCAGCGCCGCGGCGTAGCCGTCGCCGTGGTCGTAGCTCGCCGGCTGACCGCGCCGCGCCATCAGGTGGGCGACCTGGATCACGTGGCGGGTCTCGTCGTGGGCGAGCCGCGCCATCGCGTCGACCAGCTCGGCGCGCTCGGGGTAGCTGCGGATCAGCGACAGCGCCGACTGGGCGGCCTTGCGCTCGCAGTGCAGGTGGTCGGCGTGCACGCTGTCGAGGTCGCCGAGCGCGACCGCCAGCCAGGCCGGATCGCTGGCGCACAGGGGGAGCGCGTCTGCCAGCTGAGGGACGTCGTCCATCGCGGAACGATGT
>DATAPF010000420.1:0-4936 GCA_036265355.1 Kofleriaceae bacterium
GATCGCTGCGATCGTGATCCTCGCCGGCCACGTGCTGCTGAACCATGCCAGGGCGGGGCGGGAGCTCTACGCGATCGGGGGCAACGGCTCGGCGGCGCGCTACGTGGGAATCGACGAGTCGCGCGCGCTGATGCGGGTCTACTGCCTGACCGGCGCGATCAGCGGCCTGGCCGGCTATCTGTGGGTGGCGCGCTACGCCGTCGCCTATACCGAGACCGCGCTGGGGTTCGAGCTGCAGACCGTCGCCGCCTGCGTCATCGGCGGGGTGAGCGTCGCCGGCGGCAAGGGTCGCGTGCTCGGCTGCCTGCTGGGCGCGGCGTTTCTGGTCATCCTCCTCAACTCGCTGCCGATGATCGACGTCTCCCCGTTCTGGCAGATGGCGATCTCGGGCGCCGCGATCCTGGCCGCGGTGATCGTGAATTCCCGGGACGAGGCGCGCCGGGGCAAGGTGATCGTCCACCGCCCGGGCGCGGCGAAGGAGACCGCGTGAGGCGCTGGGAGACCGTGCTGGGGATCCTGCTGATCGCCGTCTGCGTGATCAACAGCGTCGCGTCGCCGTACTTCCTGGACGTCCACAACCTGTTCGACAGCACCCAGGCGTTCACCGAGAAGGCGATCATCGCACTGCCCATGACGCTGGTGATCATCGGGCGCGACATCGACCTCTCGGTCGCCGCGATCATCGCCCTGTGCTCGACCCTGATCGGCTGGCTGGCGACGCTCGGGGTCGGCACCGCCGGGCTGCTCGCGGCCAGCGCAGCCGCCGGGACGGCAGCCGGCGCCTTCAACGGCGCGCTGATCACCCGGTTCCGGATCCAGTCGATCGTGGTGACGATCGGGACCATGTCGCTGTTCCGCGGCATCGCGTACGCGGTGCTAGGCGACCAGGCCTACACCAGCTATCCCGACGGCTTCGACGAGCTGGGCCAGGGCACCCTGTGGGGGCTGGTTCCCCACGAGCTGGTCGTGTTCGCGATCCTGGCGCTCGGATTCACCGTGGTCCTCCACCGGACCGTGATCGGCCGCAGGCTGTTCGCGTACGGCAACAACCCGGACGCCGCGCGCTACAGCGGCATCGCCGTCGACGCGCACCGGTTCTGGCTGTTCACGGTCAACGGCGCGCTGAGCGGCCTGGCCGCTGCCTTCCTGACCTCGCGGATCGGCGCGACCCGCCCGAACATGGCGACGGGCTGGGAGCTCGACGTGATCGCGGTGGTCGTGCTCGGCGGGGTCAGCATCCAGGGCGGACGCGGGACCCTGCCGGGCGTCATCCTGGCGGTGTTCGTCCTGGGCATGCTCACGTTCGGCCTCGGGCTCATGAACGTCCCCGGAATCATGATGTCGATCATCACCGGCCTGTTGCTCATCGTGGCGATCGCCGTGCCGCTCGTGATCCAGCGGATCGTGCCGCGCCGCGTCTAGTCGCAGAACCGGGATGACAGCCCCGCAGCGCGCGAGGTACGGTACGCGTGCGCCATGAAGCTTGCCGTGCGCGACTGGTTCCGGCGAAGCACCCAGGCGGTCACCGTCGAGCCACGCGCCCCGCAGGACCGGTTCCCCGTCCACGATCACGAGTTCGGGGAGGTCGTGATCGTCCTGTCGGGCAACGGCTGGCACATCTGGAATGACGAGCCGCAGTTCATCACCAGCGGGGAAGTGTTCTATCTCCGCCCCCAGGATCGCCACGCGTTCGAGCAGGTGTCCGACCTCCATCTCACCAACTTCCTGTACCGGCCGAGCGAGCGCTTGCTCGGTCCGGACCGCATCGGGCACCTGCTGGAGAACCCCGAGGGCCATCACCGCTGGCAGCTGACCGACGACGCGCTGCGGAAGCTCGAGCCGCTGATCGCCCAGCTCACCCGCGAGGCCCGGTCGGACGATCCCCACGCGGATGTCCTGGCGGAGTCGCTGTTCATCCAGCTCGCCGTGGCGCTGTGCCGTCATCGGATCCCGATCGACTGCGACAGCCTCCCGGTGCGGGGTGGATTCGGCCACGTGCTCGCGTACCTCCGCCATCATTGCACCGCGGATCTCGACGTCGAGGATGTGGCACACCGATCCGGATACTCCCTGCGCACATTCACACGAACGTTCCGCGAGGTGACCGGGACGACTCCGCACAGCTACCTGGTCCAGCTCCGCATCGGCCACGCCAAGCGCGCGATCCAGACCACCGATCACAGCATCACCGAGATCGCCTTTGCGAGTGGCTTTCACGACAGCAACTACTTCTCGTCCTGCTTCAGCAAGCTGACCGGACTGTCGCCCAGCGAGTACCGGCGCCGGGCGCTCGATCAGCGCAGGAAGCCATCCTGAAGCCCGCCGTCGACCGGTAACACGTGCCCGGTGGTCTTCGCCAGCCGCCGGGTGATCAGCAGGTAGATCGCCTCGGCCTGATCCTCGGGCTCGATCGGCGTCCGGGTCAGCGTGCGGCTGGCGTAGAACACCGCCAGCTTGCGGCGGAGCTCCTCGGTGGACTCCGCGTCGCCAAACGCGATCTCGTACTTGGTGAGCGAGGCGATCACCCGCTCGCGCGGGAACAGCGTGCTGCCGCTGACCACCGTGGCCGGCGCGACGGCGTTGACCCGGACCAGCGGGGCGAGCTCGATCGCGAGCTCGCGGACCAGGTGATTGGCCGCCGCCTTGCTGGCGTCGTAGGCCAGGCTGCCCTTCTTGGCCACCACCGCGTTGGCGCTGGTCGTGAGCACCAGCGCGGCCGGCAGGCCCTGGCGCCGCAGGATCTGGCCGGCCTCGTCGGCGACGATGTACGAGCCGATCACGTTGACGTCGAACGTGTGCCGCCACTGCTCGTCGGTGTTGCGGCCGGCGCGGTCCGGCGGTGCGAACACGCCCGCGGTGACGGCCACCGCGTCGAATCCGCCGTACGCGATCACGACATCGGACAGCATCCGGTGCACGTCGTCCCGCTGCGTGATGTCGCAGGCCAGCGCGATCGCCGGACCGCACCGGGACAGGCCGGTCCCCGCCACCCCGATCCCCTCGCCGTACCGGGCGAGGAGGTCCTGGGCGGTCGCCGTCGCCGCGGCCGGGTCGCGATCGACGCACACCACGTGCGCGCCGTCCTGGATGGTCCGCCGCGCCAGCGCCTTGCCGATGCCGTTGCCGGCGCCCACCACCACGACGACCTGACGGTCGAGCTCCCTGTCCGGCGGCATGCGGCGCAGCTTGGCGTCCTCGAGCGGCCAGTACTCGATGTCGAACGCCTCCTGCTCGTCCATCGCCTCGTAGCGGTCGATCGCCTCGGCGCCGCGCATGACCTCGATCGCGCAGTTGTAGAACTCGGCGGTCACGCGCGATTCGCTCTTGGTCTTGCCCCACGCGATCATTCCCAGCCCCGGGATCAGGATCACGGTGGGGTTGGGATCGCGGATCGCGGGCGAATCGCTGCGCTTGCAGCGGTGATAGTACGCGGCGTAGTCCTGGCGATACTGCTCGAGCCCGGCGGCGAGTCGCTCCTTCAGCGCGCCGACGTCGGCTCCCTCCGGGTCCCAGTCGACGAACAGCGGCCTGATCTTGGTCCGCAGGAAGTGATCGGGGCACGACGTGCCCAGCGCGGCGAGCCGCGGCCCATCCACGCTGCCGACGAACCGCAGCATGCGCGCGTCGTCCTGGACGGTGCCGACGACGCGCTTGGCGACGCTGACCTGACCGCGCAGCCACGGCAAGAGCTCGACCAGCACCCGGTAGCGCTCGAGCTCGGGCAACGCCCGGTGGCGCTGGCCCCCGAACGTCCGGTCGCCTCGATCGCGGGCGGCGATGAAGCGCGCCGCGCGATCGACCAGACCGAGCGAGGTCTCGTAGCATTCGCGGTCGTCGTTGGCCCAGGCGCTCATGCCGTGGTGCCCGAGCACGCAGCCGCGGGCCCGGGGGTGGGCCTGGATCGCGTCCTCGATCAGCAGCCCGATGTCGAACCCGGGGCGCTGCCACGGCACGTAGAGCGCGTCGTCGCCGTAGACCTCGGCGGTCAGCCGCTGCTGGTTCACCGACGCGGCCAGCGCGATCACCGAGTTCGGGTGCAGGTGATCGACGTGCTTGTACGGGACCAGCGTGTGCAACGGCGTGTCGATCGAGCACGCGCGCGGGTTCAGGTTGAACACGCAATGGCTGTACATCGCGTACATATCGTCCTCGACCCGGGTCTTGGGCCCCTTGCCGGGGCTGCGCAGGTAGAGCGACTTCATGGCGCGCACCTTGTCCAGGTAGAGCGACGCCAGTCCGTCCCGCTTCGTGGTGCGCAGATCGCCGCCCGAGCCCTTGATCCAGAGCACCTCCACCGGCTCGGAGGTCAGCGGATCGCGCTCCTCCAACTTCGACGACGTGTTGCCGCCGCCGGTGTTGGTGAGCGTGAGATCCTCGCCCAGCTTGTTCGATCGGTAGACCAGGCGATCGACCGGACCGAGCTGGTCGGCGACCTCGTCCTGCCACAGGTACTTCACGTGCTCGAATGCGCGCGTCATGCGACCAGATCGGCTCCTCGCGTCATGATCGCGCGCGGGCGGACCGATCACCTTCGAATTCGCGCCCCGCGGCTCGCCACCGCTGTCCGGAACCCGAAGGCCGCCGGCCGCCGGCCGACGACCTAGTCCGCACGGGACGTCCGTCGCCCGGGCGGCGCTTCGACGTACGAGGCGTCGAGCGCCGCGATCGATGGGCAACCGAGCAGCCGGAGCGTGCGCTCGACGTCGGCGCGCAGGATCGCCAGCGCCCGCGCGACGCCGGCTTCGCCCGCCGCGGCCAGCCCGTAGACGTACGCCCGTCCCACCAGGACGGCGCGGGCGCCCAGGCAGATCGCCTTGACGATGTCGCTGCCGCGCCGGATGCCGCCATCGAGCAGCACCTCGGCTTGCCCGTTCACCGCGGCGACCACCTCGGGCAGCGCGCGCAGGGTCGCCGATGCGCTGTCGAGCTGGCGGCC
>DATAPF010000421.1:0-3183 GCA_036265355.1 Kofleriaceae bacterium
GGCGAGCCCGGCCGCCTCGGCCGACAGCCCGGACAGCGGGCCCGCGGCGGTCGCGATCGCGCGCGCCTCGCGGTAGCGCGACCGGCTGACCAGCAGCCGGGCGTAGCTGCCGGCGACGTCGGGGTGACCGGGGTGGGCGGCGTGCAGCGCGGCGAGCGCGGCCTCGGCGGCGTCGAGCTCCCCGGCGCGCTGGGCGGCGCGCGCACCGATCAGCCGCGCCGCCACCGGATCGGCGCCCGCTGCCTCGGCGGCCCGGGCATGCGCGGCGGCGTCGCGGTAGGCCCCGGCGGCGGATGCGGCGCGCGCACAGATCAGCCCGGCGCGCGCGGGTGCGATCGCGATCGCCCGCCCGGCCAGACCGAGCGCGCGGTCGGCCCGGCCCCGGGCGAGCAGGTGCTCGGCGACGTCGCACGCCCGCGCGGCGCGCGCACCGTCGAGCGGGGCGCGCTCCAGCAGCGGCGCGAGCAGCGCGGCGTCCACCTCGGGCCCACCGCCGTCGATCGCGTCCCCGGGCGAGCCGCCGCCAGGCCGAACGTGCGCGGTCGGCCCCGGAACCGCAGTCGCGACGGTCGGTGCGCGGCCGTCGCGCACCCCGAGCCCCACCGCTCCCAGCCGGACCACGGCCTCCTCACCGCGTGGGCTGGTCCCGCGTGCGAACGTCCCGGCGTACGCGCTGCCGGCGCGTTCGTCGGTGGCCGTCGGTGCTGTGTCGAGGCCGGCGACCGCGAGCCGGGCGATCGCCTCGCCGCCGGCGACCGCCTCGGCCGCGTCCGCGGTGGCGCGGTCGATCGCGATCGTGTCACCGCGCCGGTGAGCCAGCCCGGCGCGCTCGAGCTCCGCGACGTCGGCCAGCGCCGCGGCCCCCTTGCCGTCGGCGCGCAGCGTCGCGAGCGCGCGATCGATCCGGACCCGGCCGCCCCATGCCGCGATCGCGGCCGCGACCCGGCGCGCCCCGGCCGGCGCCGCGCGCAGCTGGCGGGCGCGCAGCTCGGCGAGCCCCGCCGTGGTCCGCACCGACCAGTCGACCGCGAACGGCTGCGGCTCGCCGGCGATCGACCGGACCAGCTCGATCACGAGCAGCGGCAGGCCACCGCTGGCGACCCGCAGCGCGCGCGCCCACGCCCGCGGCGGCGCCGCCCCGAGCATCGCCGCGGCCAGCGCGGCGGTCCCGTCGTCGTCGAGCACCGGCGCGGCGTGCAGCGCGACACCGGTCCGGTCGCCGGGGGGCGCCCGATCGACGATCGCGACCACCGGGCCCGGACCGTCGGCGCGGGCCAGCGCGCCCACCAGGTCGGCCGCGCGCGGATCGCCGCCGGCATCGATCACGACCGGCGCGCCGCGGCGCCGCGCCGCCCGCGCGACCCGCTCGATCCAGCCGCGCGCGCCGCCCGCCGGATCCGCGGCCAGATCCGCCGCCGGATCCGCGCCCTGGCGGGCGGCCGGCGCGCCGAGCGCAGCGCCGACCTCGTCGAGCGTCCCGGCGATCCGCGGCGCAGCCGGCCCCGCATCGGCCAGCCGGCCGGCGACCTGCGCCAGCTGGTGGCGGCGGACCGCGCCGTCGACCAGCTCGCGCGCGCCCGACGCCGCCGGGCCGGTGACCACGCTGACCCCGCCCGCCGCGAGGCCGCGGCCGATCGCATCGATCACCGCCGCGGCCCCCGGCCACGCCACCGGGGCGGGCGCGGCGCCGACCCGCGGCCGGGCCCGGCGCGGTGACCCCGGCGCGATCGCGGCGGCCAGCTGGTCGAGCTCGTCGAGCACGGCGATCGCAGAGCGCGGCCGGTCGTCGGCGTCGCGCGCGACCATCCGGCGCACGAGGTCGGCGAGCGGCCGCGGCAGCTCGTCCAGCCCCGGCGGCGGCCCGCCGGTGACGATCCGCTGCAGCAGCTCGCCGAGCCGGGCGTCGGACCCTCCGGGCGCAGCGTCGAACAGCGGCCGGCCGGTCACCAGCCGGACCACCGTCGCACCCAGCCCGTACAGGTCGCTGCGCGGCTCGACGTCGCCGGCCACCGCCTCGGGCGCCATGTACGCCGGCGTGCCGCGCGCGCCGGCCGCCGCAGCGAGGCCGAGATCGACCAGGACCGCCCGGCCGTCCTCGGCGATCAGCACGTTCTGCGGCGCGACGTCGCCGTGGACCAGCCCGGCCGCATGGATCGTCGCCAGCGCCCCCGCGACGTCGCCGATCAGCGCCCAGATCCGCGCCGCCCGGTCGGCGCCCTCCCAGCTCCGGGCGTCGCACCGCCCGCCGGCGATCCACTCGGCGAGGAAGAACGGACTGCCCGGCGGCAGGTCGTCGATCGGCTCGGCGCTGCGGCCGACCTCGAACACCCGTGGCAGCGAGGGGTGGCGCAGCCGTGCGAGCTGCTCGAGCTCGTCGAGCAGCATGGCGGCGCCGCTCTCGGGCACGACCTTGAGCGCCCGCGGTTCCCCGGTCTCGCCATCGAGCACCTTCAGCACCCGGCCGGACGACCCTCGACCCACGAGCTCGATGACCCGGAGCCGGCCCCAGATCGGGCGGTCTGCCGCGTCGCGCACCGCCCGGATGTCAACATGATTGGCATTCGCATGTCAACGCGATTGGCTCGGGGGGCGTCACCGCGATGGCAAGGGTCGACCCGACGCCATGCTATCGTCCCCGCGTGCCGGACGACGAACGCAAAGGCCGTCGTCTCGGGGACGACACGAAGGGTCGCATCGCGGACCTGGCGTCCGGATGGGACAGCAATGCGCCCGCCGTCCCCGAGCCGCCGATCAAGCGGGAGGCGTCCGGTCCGGCCCGCGTCCCGCCCGACGCACCGCGGCGCAAGCTCAGGACCCAGCCACCGCCGCCGCCTGGCTCCCCGGCGCGCAAGGCGCTCGAGGACAGGATCGACGAGCTCCGCGAGGCCTACGGGGACGACGACGCGCCGCGACCGCCCGCGCCCCCGGCCGCCCGGCCGGCCCCGGCGCCGCCGCGACCGCCGCGGACCCCCACCGCCCAGGCCCCGGCCGGCAAGCGTCCCGCCCGCGCCGATCTCGACCTGTCGTCGCTGCCGGAGGCCGACCGGACCCAGGAGAACCGCGGGGCGGTCGGCATCAAGCACGATCGCAACGCCTCGCTGACCACCAACACCGCCTCGGGGACGATCGGCGAGACCCCGGCGCCGCTGCTGGACCGCGCCACGATCGCAGCCGGATCGCGCG
>DATAPF010000422.1:0-13197 GCA_036265355.1 Kofleriaceae bacterium
TCCGCTACGAGGACAAGCCGCGCGAGTACGTGCTCTCGGCGTGCACCAAGACCGTCGAGGTCCACACCCGGATCTCGGATCTGTTCCGCAGCCCGATGGACCAGGTGAAGGAGCAGCTGACGATCGCGGTCGAGCGGCTCAAGGAGCGGCAGGAGGACGAGCTGATCAACAACGGCGCGTACGGCCTGCTCAACAGCGTCCATGACAGCATGCGGGTCCGGCCGCGCGGCGGCGCGCCGACGCCGGACGATCTCGACGAGCTGCTCGCCCGGGTGTGGAAGGAGCCCGCGTTCTTCCTCGCCCATCCGCGCGCGATCGCGGCGTTCGGCCGCGAGTGCACGCGGCGCGGTGTGCCGCCGCCGACCGCGACGCTGTTCGGCACCCCGGTGCTGACCTGGCGCGGCCTGCCGCTCGTGCCGTGCAACAAGCTGCACATCAGCGGCAACCGGACCGACGTCCTGCTGA
Organism: Kofleriaceae bacterium; assembly: GCA_036265355.1. Lineage (GTDB taxonomy): Bacteria > Myxococcota_A > Polyangia > Haliangiales > Haliangiaceae > JABFXX01. The sequence goes on from DATAPF010000422.1 coordinate 466, forward strand.
TGCGCACCGGCGACAAGAAGCGCGGCGTGGTCGGCCTGTTCCAGCCCGGCCTCCCCGGCGAGGTGAACCCGAGCCTGTCGATCCGGTTCATGGGCATCAACCAGCGCGGCGCCGCGCAGTACCTGCTGGCGCTGTACTGCTCGGTGGCGGTGCTGACCGAGGACGCGCTCGGCGTGCTGGAAGGGGTCGAGGTCGACCGCTACCACGAGTACGGTCCGTGACGGACGTCGACCCGTCGGGCTACCTGCCGCCGCACGAGCTGCGCGCGCTGGGCGCGAACCTCGTCGACCACGACGTCGATCCCAACCCCGGCACCAACCCCGGCACCAACCCCGGCACCAACCCCGGCGCCGCCGCCGGCCACCCGCCCGGCCCGGACGTCGCCACGACGAGCTCGCCCGGGCTCGCGACCGCGGCGGCGGCGCCGACCGGGCTGGCCCCGACGCTGCCGGCCGACGATCCGGGCGCGCTCACGCTGGGCATCGAGCGGCTCGCCGGCGAGCTGTTCGGCGGCTCGCACCTGCCGGTGCCGGCGCCGGATCCCGTCGCGCGCGGCCTCGCGCCGGGATCGCCGGGCATCTCGCCCGAGCTCGCCGCCGCGGCGCCGGATCGCCTCGCGAGCGGCCTCGCGCCGGGATGGCCGGGCTCGCCGGGCATCTCACCCGAGCTGGCCGCCGCGGCGCCGGGGGAGCCGCAGATCGCGCCGCAGCCCGCGGGGGCGCTGCAGATCGCGCCGCAGCCCGCGGGGGCCCTGACCCTGCTGCACGCGCCGGGCGGCGAGCTGCGGATTCCGTTTGCGCCCGACGGTGAGCTCGCGGTGGCGCCCGGACTTCCGGTGATGAACGCCGCGGGGACGCTGCTGTCGCCGATCATTGACCTCCGCGACCCCCGCGATCCCCGCGATCCCCGCGGCGAGGTGTCACCGCTGGGTCCGGCGATGCCCCGGCTGCCGTCGGCGTTCGACGTCCCGGGCGCCGCCCTCGAGCGCGTGCCGCTGCACGGCGACCCGGCGGCGGGGCGCAGCACCAGCGCGGTGCGGCCCAGCGCCGGCGAGGCCTTCGATCCGCACGCCGTGCGCCGCGACTTCCCGATCCTGCAGGAGCGCGTGCACGGCGGCAAGCGGCTGGTGTGGCTGGACAACGCGGCGACCACGCAGAAACCGCACGCGGTGATCGACCGGCTGACCTACTTCTACGAGCACGAGAACTCCAACGTGCACCGCGCGGCGCACGTGCTCGCGGCGCGCGCGACCGACGCCTACGAGAGCGCGCGCGACACCACCCGCAAGTTCCTCAACGCGCCCTCGGCGAGCGAGATCGTGTTCGTCCGCGGCGCGACCGAGGGCATCAACCTGATCGCGAAGGCGTGGGGCGCTCGCCACGTCGAGCGCGGCGACGAGATCGTGGTCACCCACCTCGAGCACCACGCCAACATCGTGCCGTGGCAGCAGCTGTGCGCCGCGGTCGGTGCCCGGCTGCGCGTCGCGCCGGTCGACGAGCGCGGCGACGTGATCCTCGAGGCCTACGAGCAGCTGCTGTGCTCGCGCACCCGGCTGGTCGCGTTCACCCAGGTGTCGAACGCGCTCGGCACCGTGACCCCGGCGCGCGAGATGATCGAGATCGCACACCGCTGGGGCGCGACCGTGGTGCTCGACGGCGCGCAGGCGGTCTCGCACATGCCGGTCGACGTCCAGGCGCTCGATTGCGAGTTCTACGTGTTCTCCGGGCACAAGGTGTTCGCGCCGACCGGCATCGGCGCGGTGTTCGGCAAGCGCGCCGTGCTCGAGGCGATGCCGCCGTGGCAGGGCGGCGGCAACATGATCGCCGACGTCACGTTCGAGCGCACGCTGTACCAGCAGCCGCCGTGGCGGTTCGAGGCCGGCACCGGCAACATCGCCGATGCGGCCGGGCTCGGCGCCGCGCTCGACTACGTGCTGCGGATCGGCATGCCGACGATCGAGCGCCACGAGCACGAGCTGCTCGGCTACGCGATCGAGCGGCTGGCGACCGTGCCCGGGCTGCGGATGATCGGCGCCCCGCGCCACCGGGCGGGCGTGCTGTCGTTCGTGCTCGACGGCCAGCGCACGGAGGACGTCGGCGCCGCGCTCGACAAGGACGGCATCGCCGTGCGGTCCGGCCACCACTGCGCGCAGCCGATCCTGCGGCGGTACGGCCTGGAGAGCACCGTCCGCGCCTCCCTGGCTTTCTACAATGTCCACGAGGACATCGACGCGCTGGTCTCCGCCCTGAAGCGGATCCAGGCCACCTCCGCTTGAGCGGACCCCTTGCCGACCATCGCGGCATCCGTTATGTTGGATGCATGGTTCAAGCGGTCACGCCGGCCGGCCTCGCGGAGCTCCTGTCGACCCAGGTCATCGACCTGGTCGATGTGCGAGATCCCGCCGAGTGGCAGGCGGGCCACATCGCCGGCGCGCGGCTGGTGCCGCTGGAGCGGCTCCGCGCGGACCCCGACGCGGCCCTGGCGCGCGACGTCGCGACCGTGTTCATCTGCGCCAAGGGCGTGCGCAGCCTGCAGGCGGCCAAGCTGGCCGATCGGTTCGGCTACCAGCGCGTGTACCACCTCGAGGGCGGCACGAAGGAGTGGGCGCGCTCCGGCCAGGCGCTCGTGGCGCCATCGCGCATCGCCGCCTGACGCGTCGCGGGCTCGAGATCGCTCACCGACCGCCGTCCCGGAGGATGGCCTCGGCGAGGAACGGCAGGCTGATGTCGTAGCGGTAGGTGATGTTCATGTGGCCGTCGTCGAACTCCGCGTGGCGCACCGCGATGCCATGGCCGGCGAGCCGGGCGGCCAGCGTGCGGGTGCCCCAGTGCAGCGCGTACTCGTCCCGGGTGCCGCAGTCGAGGTAGATCGCGCGCAGCCGGCGCAGGTTGTCGGCGTGGTGGTCGAGCATCTGGATCGGATCCCAGGCCCGCCAGCGGTCCCACACCGCGGGGCGGAACTCCCCGGTGGCGAGATCGAACGGCCAGTCGATCTGCAGATCGGCGGCCGGAGCCTCGGGGTTGGGTGAGTAGTGCGCGGCCATGCCGACGAGGTTGAGCGGCTTGAAGTGCTTCGGGCGGCGGCGGTTGGCGTCGGCCCAGTAGCGATCGAGCCACGCCGCCGGGCCGCCGGCGTCGCGAAATGCGTCGAGCGCGGCCGGGAAGTCGGGGAGGTAGCACAGCTCGAAGTTGCTGTCGCCGGAGTGATCGGCGAGCGCGCAGAACACCTCGGGGTGGCGCATGCCGAGCACGATCGAGCCGTAGCCGCCGGACGACTTGCCGAACACGCCCCACTGGCCGCGCGGCAACGTCCGGTAGTTTGCGTCGACGAACGGGAGGATCTCGTCGAGCAGGTAGTCCTCGTAGCGACCGGTCCCGGCGCTGTTGATGTACTGGTTGCCGCCGACCCGGGTGAAGCAGTCGGGCGCGGCGACGATCATCGGCGGGCAGGCGCCGGCGGCGATCAGGCGGTCGAGCTTGGCGTGCAGCGGCTCGGCCAGCGCATCGACGTTGAACAGCACGCCGCCGGTCCCGCTGAAGCCGACGAGGGCGAGCGCGGCCGGCCAGCGCCGGGTCGCGGCGGGGTCATAGCCGGGCGGGACGTAGACGAACAGGTCGCGGTCGACCGGATCGCCGAGCGGGTTGCCAGCGAGCACGCGGCTGGTGAGGCGGTGGCGAACGACGGGCATGGCGGCGACTACAGCACAGATTGCGTCGTGCCCGACCAGCGCACACGGACATTTGGCTGCGCCGCGAAATCGTGGTGAGCTCGTGGCCATGATCTACGCCTCCATCCTGGACACGATCGGGCGGACACCGATCGTCCGCATCAACCGGCTCGCGCCGCCTGACGTGACGATGTACGTCAAGGTCGAGTCGTTCAATCCCGGCGGCTCGGTGAAGGACCGGCTCGCGATCGGCATCATCGAGGACGCCGAGCAGCGTGGCGTGCTCAAGCCGGGCCAGACCGTCGTCGAGGCGACGTCGGGCAACACCGGCATCGCGCTGGCGATGGTGTGCGCCGCGAAGGGCTACCCGTTCGTCGCCGTGATGGTCGAGACGTTCTCGGTCGAGCGCCGCCAGATCATGCGCGCGTTCGGCGCCAGGGTCGTGCTGACGCCGGCCGCCGAGCGCAGCGGCGGGATGGTGCGCAAGGCCGCCGAGCTTGCCGAGCAGAACGGCTGGTTCCTCGCCCGCCAGTTCGAGAACCCGGCGAACCCGGCGTACCACCGGCAGACCACGGGGCCCGAGATCCTGTCCGACTTCGCCGGCAAGCGACTCGACACGTTCGTCACCGGGTGGGGCACCGGCGGCACGCTGACCGGAGCCGGTCAGGTGCTCAAGCGGGCGCGTCCCGAGCTGAAGATCGTGGTGTGCGAGCCCGCCGAGGCCCAGCTGCTCGGCGACCAGGCGTTCAAGCCGCACAAGATCCAGGGCTGGACGCCCGACTTCGTCCCCGCCGTGCTCGACCGGACGGTGTTCGACGAGCGGCTCGCGATCGACGACGCCGAGGCGATCGCGACCGCGCGCGATCTCGCCCGCAAGGAGGGCATCTTCGTCGGGATCTCGGCGGGCGCCACGTTCACGGGCGCGCTGCGGGTGGCGCGCGCGGCGCCGGCCGGCAGCGTGATCCTCGCGATGCTGCCCGACACCGGCGAGCGCTACCTGTCGACCGTGCTGTTCGAGGGCGTCAACCAGGGCTCCGACCCGGTGTAATGGTCAGTCGAAGTCGAAGTCGCGCAGCCAGTGGTCGTTGTAGCCGTCGGGGTGCTTGATCAGGTAGTCCTGGTGATAGTCCTCGGCGCGCACCCACGTGGTCGCGGGCTCGATCCCGGTGACGATCGGCCGCCCCCACCGTCGCGACCGCTCGACCCGCGCCTTGACCGCCGCCGCGGTCTTGCGCTGCGCGTCCGAGGTCGGGAAGATCGCCGAGCGGTACTGCGTGCCGACGTCGTTGTTCTGGCGGTTCAGCGTGGTCGGATCGTGGCCGCGGAAGAACCAGTGGGTCAGCAGCGACTCGTACGAGATCTGGTTGGGGTCGAACACGATCCGGACCGCCTCGGCGTGGCCGGTGTCGCCGTCGGACACCTGCTCGTAGCTGACGTGGCTCGACGCACCGCCGGCGTAGCCGACCTCGATCGACACCACGCCGGGCGCCTGGCGCATGACCTTCTCCATGCCCCAGAAGCAGCCGCCGGCGACGATCGCGACCTCGCGCGGACCGGCGGGATCGATCGCGGGCCTGGCGATCGGCGCGGGGGCCGAGCTGGTGGGCTCGCAGCCCATGCCCAGCACGGCGAGCACCGCCAGCGCCCGAAGCGATCCGGTCATGTGCCTCATCATGCCCGAGCTACGCGCGCCGCGGGCGGGCGTTACGGCGCCGGGCGGCGCGTCCCGCCGGGACAATCCGGAGTCAGGTCAGCGGCCGGGCGCTGGTGACCACGGTGACGACGGCGGGCTGGCCATCGAGCTCGTAGACCTTGATGACGTACTCCAGCATCAGCGCGCCGCGCCCGGTCTTGATCGCGATCTCGAACACCGCACCGTCGGGCGCGCGCCCCGCGGCGATCCGCTCGGCCCACAGGTACTCGATCCCCGGGGCGTACTCCGACGCGTGCTTGCCGACGACCTCGTGCCGGTGCCTGGACCCGAGCCGCATCGCCAGGCTGTTGAGGGCCGCGATCCTCCCATCGAGGTCGAACACGATCGTGGGCAGAACCATCGCTTCCAGGTCGGCCAGGCAGGTAGGAAACGTTACCGCAGTCACGGAGGCAGGGTGTGGGAAGCTCTCGGTCAGGTCACCGAGATCTGGCATGATACTGTAGACGTCGCGGTCGCCCGGTCGCGATCCGCGGTCCGGTCCTGGAGGGACGGCTCACGCAACCGCTCCCACGGCCGGCTCGACCGCGACCGGAGGTGCGACCCGGCCGGAACATGGCGCACGTTCTGCCTTCCCGACGTGCCCATGCGCCCGGGGTGGCCGGCCCGGCACCGGCCCGCCCTGACGGGCGATCCCGGCCATCACCGCCGGACGACGCGCACGAACCGAGACACGACACGCATCAGCACGTCGACGTCGATCGGCTTCACCAGGTACTCGTCGGCGCCCATCGCGAGCACCGCCTGCTCGGTGCAGTAGTTCCCCGAGATCACGATCACCGGCATGGTCGCGAGCGCCGGATCGCGCTTCATCGCGGCGAGCACGTCGACCCCGTTCATCCGCGGCATCATCAGATCGAGCAGCACGAGCCCGAGCTCGCCGGATCCGCGCATCGCGGCGAGCGCTTCGATCCCATCGCTCGCGGTCACGGCCGGTACGTCGTACAGATCGAGCACGACCGTGACGATCTCGAGGATGTCGGGATCGTCATCGACGACGAGCACCGTGCGGCGTTCATCACCCATGCACACCCGCCTGCGGGATCTGGACCACGAAGCGCGAGCCGCCACCGTCGCCCGGTTCGACGTGCACCGTGCCTCCGTACCGGGTGACGATCGTGCGCACGATGAACAGGCCCAGACCGAGACCGCCGTAGTGGCGCACCGGCACCGCGCGCTCGAACGGCCGGAAGATCGCCTCGCGCTGGGACTCGCGGACCCCGAGGCCGCGGTCGCTGACCACCAGCGTCGCCCAGCCATCGCCGGCGGTGGCGGACACCTCGATCGGCCGGCCGAGCCCGAACTTGAGGGCGTTGGCGACCAGGTTGCTGACCACCTGGTCGAGCCGGAGCCGGTCCCAGCGACCGACCACGGGGTGCGCGGCCTCGATCGACACGCGGGAGCCCGACCGCTCGATGTCCGGCGCGAGCCGCGTCACGACCTCGCGCACGACCTGGACGAGATCGACCTCCGCGTCGTCGAAGCGCAAGGCGCCCGCACGGATCCGGGTGATGTCGGTGATGTCATCGGCGAACCGCGCCAGCCTGCGGTCCTCGCGCTCGACCAGCGACAGCATCCGGTCGCGCGTGGCCTCGGGGACACCGCGCTGCCGCAGGGTCTGCACCGCGAGGCTGATCACCGACAGCGGCCCCCGCAGCTCGTGGGCGGCGATCGCGAGGAACTCTTCCCGGGTGCGCAGCGCCCGCTGGGCGCGCTCGTACAGCCGCGCATTCTCGATCGACAGCGCGATGTGGCGCGCGAGACGCTCCGCGAGGTCGAGGTCGGCCCGGGTGTGCGGCCGATCGGGAGGTGCCGCGAACGCGACGGCGCCGGCGATCTCGTCCTTGATCAGGATCGGCACGGCGAGCTGCGAGACACCGCCGCGGTCATCCATCACCGGCCGCCCCGCGCGGACCTCCGCCGGCCAGTCCGGGGCCAACGACAGCGCCGGATCGATCGCGCGCGACACGACCACCCGAGGCTCGCCGAACAGCTCGATCACGGACGCGTCCCCCAGGGACGGCAGCGTGATCCGGGCGACCGCGTCGAGCGCGCTGCGCACATCGAGCGACGCGAGCAGGCGCGACGCATCGACCAGCAGCGACGTGGCCGTGAACAGACGCTCGCGCTCGGTGACATCGCGGAAGCTCCACACGCGGCCCACGATCGCGAACGCGGCCCGTTGCGGCCGCGAGTAGCGCTCGAACACCCGGCCGTTCTTGAACCGCAGCACGTCGAAGCTCTCGCGCTCGGGGCTCGCATACAGCGCCTGCACATCGGCCAGGAACCGCTCGGGAGTGTCGAGCTGGTCGAGCACGTACCGGAGCATCGCCTCGTCGCTGCCGGTCGCGACCATCCGGTCCGGGATGTTCCACAGCGACAGAAAGCGCTGGTTGTAGCTCGTGACGTTCCCCGCGCGATCGATCACCAGGATGCCGTCCGCCGTCGCCTCCAGCGTGTTGCGTAACAGCGGCCCGGCGTCGGCGTCCGACGGATGCTGTTCCGTGATGTCCCAGCTCATGCCGATGAACCGCAACGTCTCTCCGATCTGCTCGACCTGCGAGGCGTAGATCCGCGTCGAGCCATCGCCGTGCACGACCCGGTACTCGAACGCGAACGGATGAGGCCGCTCGCGCGCACCGCGAAACAGCGCCAGCACGCGGTCGCGGTCGTCGGGATGAACCCGAGCGACGAACGCGCTCGGAGGTCCGCTGAGCTCGACCATCCCGAGCATCGCCGCCAGGCTCGCCGAGACCCGCACCACGCCGGCCTCCGCATCCCACTCGAAGCCACCGTGATCGAACGGCTCCGACTCCTCGATCGCGTGCATGAGCTCGCGCTGCAGGGCGGCCGGATCCAGCCCGCGCTCCGCGCTGACGTCGGCGAGCGTCCGCGCCGCAATCTCGTCGAGCGCGAAGCCATGGCGCAAGAACACCGATCGCGTCTCTTCGTGCTCGCGAACAATCTCGGCAATCGTTTGAGATGGGTCGACGGCGACCTTCGGCACATCGGCAAATCAGAGCATCGCGCGTGCCAGAACCGGTCACACATGTCGCCGCAGCACGCGAGCGCCGGAGAGCAGCCATGCGCTGCATCGCCGGGCCCAGGTGGGTGTCTCGGCGAACAGGCCGATCCGCGACCTCGTATTCGATATCTTCGAGCATGCGCCCATCCTTGTGGAGATCAGCGCAGGCGGCGCCGGCCGGTTCGCGTAGGATTCGCGCCATGGGATTCCAGGACTGGCTCAGGCGCCGCTTCGGGCGGGCCGCGCCGACCACCGATCCCGAGCTGCTGGCCAGGCTCGCGTCGGTGATCGAGGAGACGCGCATCTCTTACCTCCGCGTCGAGGTCGTCCGCGCCGATGTGCCGCTCGGCCCGACCGAGAGCAAGATCGGCGGCGTGCCCTACGCACCGGTGGGCGCGGAGCTGCCTTCCGGCGAGCCGTTCTCGTTCGTCGCCCAGATCAACTTCGCCGGCGTCGATCTCGCGCCGTTCCCGCAGCGCGGGCTGATCCAGTTCTGGGTCGTGGCCGACGACCTGTACGGCAGCCTGCGCGACGAGCCGACGAGCGGCTTCCGCTGTATCTACTACCCCGATCTCGATCGACCGCAGCGCAGCGACCTGCCGCCGCCGGTCGAAGACGGCCCCGTGCATCCCGACCGGGTCGCGGTCGGTCGCCGGCTCACATTTCATCGCGAGACCTGCTTGCTGGCACCGGCGGACTGCCGGTGGGAGCCATTCCTCGCGCGCCACCAGATCGCGGTCGACCGCCTGGACAGCGACGCCTACGACAGCTACTCGAACGACGGCCATCGCATCGGCGGCTACTGTGCGTTCACCCAGACCGACCCGCGCGATGCCTCCGACCCACCGCTCTCGCTGCTCCAGCTCGACTCCGACGAGAACGTCGCCTGGGGGGACGCAGGCATCGGACACTGGTTCATCCGCGAGGCCGATCTTCGCGCGTGCGACTTCTCGCGCGTCGAGTACTACTGGGACTGTTGCTAGCCGGCCTCGCCGAACAACTCGCTCGGGCTCCGTAGCAGAGCTTCGCTACTAGATCGCGGGGTTGCGTTGCTTGGGAGTGGCAGCAGGAGCCAGTGCGCTCGGCTGCCGGCGTGCTGGGGGCCCGCGGGCGCTTCGGGGCAGGCAGGGCGTCGGGCTCCGTGCGTTCGGGCGTCAGCGCACGGCAATGCCGACCGTGTCGCGGCCGTCACGGCTGACACCGGCTGTGACATGTCTCCGGGCGGCCGAGCACATCGCAGCTCGCACTCCGCATCCATTTGCGGAATTCACCGGTCGACCCGCCGCGCGGCCGCCTGGTACAGTCGGTGCCTACCGCCCAAGGGGAAGGTCGTGCGACAACCGCGTGGAGCTTGCGCCCAAGGGCGTGTCGTCGCCCGGCGACGCGTCCGAGGCCGAAGCCGATCGCGTCGCCGAGCGGGTCGCCGCAGGGCGATCTGCGGGCCCGATCGCCGCCGCCCCGTCGGGCGCGCTCGCGCTCCATCCGGTGGGCGGCAAGGACACCGCGATCATCGACGCCTTCCCCTGGATCGCCACGCGGCTCGGCACCGTCGACATCGGTCACGTCATGGCCGGCATCGACGCGGCTCTCAACGGCGGGCCGTCGGCGTATCCCGAGGACCGCCTCAAGCGGCGCGGCGAGGACAACGGCAAGTCGAAGTTCAAGTGGGAGACCCTCAAGGAGGCCGACAGCGGCAACCCGCGCGCGTTCGCGACCTGGGCGGGAGACCTCGGCCAGGCCTACGCGGTGTTCATCTCGGACGTGGTCGTCGTGGTATGTCAAGTACACGCTCGACAAGAGCTATGCGGGCGCCCTCGACGGATACGACGAGCTGGTTCGCGAGTTCAACGTCCAGGCCGGGCAGCACGAGGATCGCAACGGCAACAAGAACACCTTGAAGGGCCTGGTCAACGACCTGCTGCGCAAGATCGAGGGCACACTCGACGGCACCTACACGCCGATCTGATCGGCGGCGATTGTCATGCAACTGCATCGCTGGATCTTCGTGACGACCTTCGCGCTGCTCGCGTTCGTGGGCGCGTCGCTGCTCTACGCCGGCATCGTCGCGCACAGCCGGTACGAGCCATCGACCGTGCGCTGGGGTGATGCGGAGTACACCATCGTAGTGCACCGCGAGGACGAGGCGCTGCACCACGAGTTTCATCGCAACGGCCGCGTCGCCCAGACGCTCGCCGGCAGCACCGACACGCTGTGCGACGACCCCTGGATCATGCTGATCGACATCGATGGCGACGGCCGCCTCGACGTCTATCACCGCACGTGCCGCGGCCACGGCTACCTCAAGTACGACCCGGCCACCGGCGGCCTCGCCTACGTCGATCTGGGCCAGTTCGATCTCGACGACGCGCCGATCCTGCGATCGCAGTGGGCCAGCGAGATCATGGACTGGCACGGTCTGCGTCTGATCGCGGCGGGCGCGGCCGCCGGGCTGGTCGGGGCCATCGGGCTGCTCGTGCTGGTGATCCGCCGGCGCGCCCGGTAGCCCGCGCGGACGCGGGCCCGCGCGCCGTCACAAGACCGGCAGGGCGCGATACGACATCCAGTGGAGTTTCGCGATCACGCCTCCCGCAACCTCTCGAAGCCGAGCATCTCGGGACGCTCGGTCACGGCGCTCGGTCGAAAGCGACACTTCGTCAGCACCGCGATCGAGGGCAGATTGTCCGGGCGGGTATGCGCGAGGACGCGCGTTGCGCCGCGCTCGAACGCGTGGGCGACCAGGGCTCGGACCGCCTCGGTGGCATAGCCGCGACCGCGATGATCGGCGACCACGGTGTACCCGATCTCGACCGAACCGCGCTCGTCGGGCGGTCCGAAATAGCCAACGTTGGCGACGAGACGTGCGCCCGCTCCCGGCTCGACGCGGGTGACGGCGTAGAAGCTGTGCCAGCCGAGCACGTCGGGCGCCTCGGTGAGCTGACGCAGAAAGAAGCCGATGGCGTCGCGATCGTACTCGCCGTCGGCGGGCGGCCAGTCCGCTGGCACCTCCGCGCCGAGGAGCGGACCGAGCGCCGTCGCGTCCTCGAGCTCGGCCGCGTGAAGGAGCGCGGTCCCCGCCACGAGCCTGAGCCGGGGTGTGTCGATCGAGAAGGTGGGAGGCGTCATGCGCTTCGAAGTGGCGAGCCCGTCTTTTACAACGCGCGCTCCAGCACCACCACAGCGAAGACGATGAACGCGAACCACGCCACCGAGAACAACACCGTCCTCGCCCGGAACCGGCCGAAGCCGCTGATGTGGATCACGGCATGGGCGACGCGCGCGTAGAAGTAGACCGCGGCGGACGCCTGGGTGACCGGCGTGGAGATGCCGAGCGCCTGGGCGACGAGCACCACTGCCGCGAAGGGCGCGAAGTTCTCGACGGCATTCTGGTGCGCGCGGTTGGCGCGGTTCACCCAGTCGGGCAGCGGCGTGTCGGGCGCCTTCTTGTACCCGGCGGGCGTCAGCGCTCCGCGCGAAGAGACATAGCCGATCACGACCGGAATCCAGAGGACGCCGGTGAGCAGCGCGGTCAGGAGCAAGTAGAGGAGCTCGGCTTTCATCGGAGCGATGACGATCGGCGGCTCCGAAAGGATGCGCACGGCCTGCTTTTTTGACGCAAGGCGGCCCTGGCGGACGTTGAGAATGGGCGGACGTCGGACGGACCTTGCGCTCGCGCCCCCTTGCTGATCTCACCGTGCTGCGTTGAACCGACCTCGATGCGTGTCGCCGGGCTGGTACAGCGCGCCGACCTGGCTCGCGATGTCTGCTCGGCACTGCGTCATCTGCTCGCGCAGATGCCGGGCCCGGCCGGGCGAGGCCCGCGTCGGCATCGCCACGGGCGTCGACGCGGAGATCGTCACGACGCTGACCGGCCGCGCGATCGAGGCTGGGCAACCGCGGCCACCGAGGGTTCGGGGCAGAGCACGAGGACGCCGCGGCCATGGTGGCGCAGGCGCTCGCGGAGGTGATGAGGGTGATGGGCGCCACGCGCGTCGCATGGTTGACGATGGACTGACCGTTCCCCTGCCGTGACAGGCAGGACGTCGGTCACGGCTCGCGCCCTGAGCGGCCACGGCCGGCGTCACGGTCAGGGGCGGATCTCGATCCGGCTGCTCGACGCGACACCGGTGCGGGTCACCTTCCGGCCCTCCCTTGTCCCTTGTCCCGTGTCGGCTTTGGCGCCCCGGGTGCACGGCCTCCCTTGTCCCTTGTCCCTTGTCCCTTGTCCCTTGTCCCTTGTCCCTTGTCCCTTGTCCCTTGTCCCTTGTCCCTTGTCCCTTGTCCCTTGTCCCTTGTCCCTTGTCCCTTGTCCCTTGTCCCTTGTCCCTTGTC
>DATAPF010000423.1:0-16487 GCA_036265355.1 Kofleriaceae bacterium
GGCGGCGGCCGCTCGGCGCTGACCCGGGTCGCCGCGTCGCTCGGCCACATCAACCTCGGCCACTTCCTGCCCGACTACACGGCGTACGAGGAGCTGCTCGACGTGTTCCGGCTGTTCTCGCCGATCCCGATCCTGCTCGAGAGCGAGCGCGGCTACGCGTTCTCGGCCGCCGAGCTGCGCCGCGAGGTGGCCGGCCGCGGGCTATCGGCGATCCTGGCGTCCAACCCGTCCAACCCGACCGGCAAGGTGATCGGCGGCGGCGACCTCGCCGACTGGGTCGCGACCGCCCGCGAGCTCGACTGCGCGCTGATCTTCGACGAGTTCTACGCGCACTACGTGTGGCGCCCCGATCTGGTCGCGCTCGGCGGGATCGAGACCGCGGCGCGCTACGTCGGCGACGTCGACCGCGATCCGGTCGTCATCCTCGACGGTCTGACCAAGAACTGGCGCTACCCCGGCTGGCGCGTGACGTGGGCGGTCGGGCCCAGGCGCGTGATCGAGGGCGTGACCTCGGCCGGCTCGTTCCTCGACGGCGGCGGCTCGCGGCCGCTGCAGCGCAAGGCGATCGACCTGCTCGCGCCGACCGCGGCGATGGCCGAGACCAAGGCGATCCACGCGACGTTCGGCAAGAAGCGCGCGAAGCTGCTCAACGGCCTGCGCGACCTCGGGTTCGGCGTCGACCTGCCGCCCGAGGGCACGTTCTACGTCTGGGCGTCGACCGAGCACCTGCCGCCGTCGCTGCGCGACGGCATGGCGTTCTTCCGCGCCGCGCTCGACCGCAAGGTGATCACCGTGCCCGGCGAGTTCTTCGACGTCGACCCCGGCAAGCGCCGCGGCGGGCGGGCGTCGCGGTTCCGCCGGCACCTGCGGTTCTCGTTCGGCCCGCCGATGTCGCGGATCGAGCTCGCGCTCGACCGGCTGCGCGAGCTGGTCAGCTCGGCGACCTGACCCGCGAGAGACCGACCTCGCCGTAGGGTGCCGGATCGTCGCGCGATCTTCACCCGGGTCTCATGCCCGCATCGCGCACCGTCGGATATGTTCTACCCAAACGGTGCAGGAGTACCCCATGACCTCACGAGCGCTGTCCTGGATGACCTCTCTCGGACTCGGCTGCGCGCTGGCCGCATGCGGCGTCAGCGACACCGCGGATCCCGCGTCGGACCCCGGCTCGGCGACCGCGACCGACACGGCCCGGCGCGACGACGACCATGACGGCATCCGCAAGGTGAAGCACATCATCGTCGTGATGCAGGAGAACCACTCGTTCGATAACTACTTCGGCGCCCTGGCGTACGCGCCCGGCAGCCCGTATCACAGTCCGGATCGCCGCGACCGCCGCTACGGCCGCGACGACCGCGACCGGGATCGCGACGACGACGACCGCGGCTGTACCCCCGACGACAACCGCTGCGTCGACGGCCTGACCTGCACGGTGGACCGCCATGGCCAGTTCCACTGCGCGAACCACAACACCGACGACGACGGCAGCATCGCGTTCGCGTTCCACGACGCCAACCGCTGCGCGTTCCCCGATCTCGACCACGGCTGGGACGCGACCCACCGCGAGGTCAACTTCGCCCACCCCAACGACACCCTGCGCCACGCCCCGATGGACGGCTTCGTGCTGGTCAACGACGAGACCGAGCAGCACGACGACGGCGTGGAGACGCCGACCGACGACGACACGATCGGGTTCTACAACCAGGACGAGCTGCCGTTCTACTACGACCTCGCCGAGAACTTCGCGATCAGCGACCGCTACTTCTGCTCGGTCCTGGGGCCCACGTTCCCCAATCGCTCGTACCTGCTGGCCGCGACGTCGTTCGGCCACCTGACGACCAACGACGACTTCCCGCCGACCGGCGGCTACCGCCCGATCACCGGGACGATCTTCGACTTGCTCGAGAAGAACGGCGTGTCGTGGGCCGACTTCTTCCAGGACGTGCCGCAGGGCGGCAGCTTCCGCGAGTTCAGCCTGACCGCGGCCGATCCCCACTTCCTGCCGCTGCCGGTGTTCCTGTCCCAGCTCGCCGGCGCGCCCGGCGCGGGCGATCTTCCGTCGGTGTCGTTCGTCGATCCCAGCTTCGGCCTGTTCAGCATCACCACCGAGAACGACGAGCACCCGCCGACCGACATCCAGCGCGGCCAGGTGTTCGTGTCGCAGGTGGTCAATGCGGTGCGCAACAGCCCGCACTGGAAGGACACGGTCCTGTTCATCACGTACGACGAGCACGGCGGCGCGTACGACCACGTCAAGCCGCCGCGCGCCCCGGCGCCCGATCCGATCGCGCCTGGCCAGTGCGCCGATCTGTCGAACCCGCCGGCGAGCCTGCTGCCGGGCGGCGGCGCCGAGTGCCACGACAACGTGCTCGGTGGCGGGACCAGCGTGCAGGACGCGGCCCAGCTGTGCCCGGCGTTCGCGGCCAACCCGACCGGCCCGTTCCCCGCGGGGTGCGCCGCGTTCGACCAGTTCGGCGTCCGCGTGCCGTTCCTGGCGATCTCACCGTTCTCGAAGCGGCACTACGTCTCGCATCACGTCGCCGACCACACGTCGATCCTGGCGTTCATCGAGACCGCGTTCCTGTCCGGCCACCAGCACCTCACCGAGCGCGACGGCCGCGCCGACAACCTGCTCGATCTGTTCGACTTCGAGCGCGCGCCGTCGCTGGCGACCCGGGTGATCCAGGCGGCGCCGCCGGTGCACGACTGCTCGCCGACCACCGGTGGAACCGGGCTGCCCTGAGTCAGGTCACGGCACGCTGCTGCGCGCCGCTCGCTCGATCGCGCGGATCGCGTCGGGCACCGTCCAGAACCCGTCGGCCACCGCCTGGATCGCGCTGCGCGCGAACTGCGACACGTAGTCGCCGTGGTTGCGGTACAGCGTCTGCAGCTTGGCGGCGTCGAACGGCAGGTTGTAGCCGTACAGCACGCAGAACCCGGACTGCGCGGTGACGTGGGCGACGGTGTCCGACGGCACGAAGGTCGTGATCGGCACGTCGACGAACGGCGTGCGCACGCCGCCGAGCGCGTTGCCCTGGACGTCGCGCACGATGTGCGCGGGCGTCGTGGTGGTGTCGACCTGGATCGGCGTGCCATGCGCCGGCGGGATGCCGATCTCGATCCAGCGCACCAGGCTGGTGAACGCCGCGTTCTGGACGCTGGAGAACGGGAAGTTGTCGGGCGTGATCACGCCGGGGATGCCGTGGATCAGCCCGTTGACGAACTCCTGGTGGGCGCAGCCGAGCGGCGGCGAGGCGGCGAGCTGGAGCTTCTGGATCTGCGCCGCGTCGCGCTCGATCGCAGGCGCCGCCTCGTCGAAGTCATTGGACACGTGGGCGGCGCCGGGCACCTCCCAGATCCGGGTGCGGTCGTTGCGCGCGTCGCTGTCGGGGCGGCGGAACAGCAGGCCCGTCGGGGTCAGCGAGCCGAGGAAGATCTCGGTCTCGGTGTCGATGTGGATCACCGGGGCGTCGCGCGGCTGCATCTTGCGGCGCGGATCGGTCGCCGGCAGCGCGCCCGCCGCGGTCAGGCCGAAGTTGATGTTGCTCGGCCCGTTGGTGCCCATCGGGATGAAGCCGTCGTAGATCGGGCCGCCGCCGGGCATGCGCTCGATCGCGTGGAACACGTCGGCCTGGGTGAACGTGAAGCCGCCGTCCTGGGAGAACCCGCTCTCGATCACGTGGCGGACCCGCAGGCCGTGCAGCGGGCTGCCGCGGCCGTTGGTCTTGATCAGCGCGCCGATCTGCGCCGCGATGTCGAACGTGATGCCGTCGTTGACGCCGCTGTTGTTGCCGGGCGTGAACGGCAGGTAGTCCCAGTGCAGGGCCGCGTAGCGCGCCGGGTTCCACTGCTGGAGCGCGTTGACGATCACCGACTTGGACGACCAGCCGATGAAGATGTCGCCGTTGGCGGTGAACTGCTCGCGCGAGCGGTCCCACACCGCGGCGATGTCGAACCCGCCGCTGGGGTTGAGCGGCTCGACCACCACGGTGCCGCTGAAGTCGTGATCGCGCCGGGGGCGCTTGACGATCAGCCGCGTGGTGTACGGGATGTTGGTGCAGCCCGAGGTCGCGGCCGTCGGGCACGGCGACACCACGCGGATCCCCGTCGGCGTGAACTCGTAGAGGTTGCCGACACCGGACATGAAGAACTCTTCGATCACGTAGCCATCGGGCACCGGCGGCTGGACGTCGAAGCCTTCGATCCCGAACCCGAAGTTATCGGGCGTCGACGGGATCGGGCCGGTGACGGTCGGCAGCGCGACGGTGAACGGCTGGACGTCGTCGGCCGCCGCGATCGCCGCTGGTGCGATCACCGCGAGCGCCGCGGCCAGCCCGGCTGCGCGGCGCCGCCGGACGGTGCGAGGGCATGGCTGCACATCACTTCGTTGCATGGGACTCCTCCTCCGGATCGGGGTTGGCGGTCGGCGGCGAGATCACCTGCGGGGGGCGCCTGGCAACCTCGCCGGCCAACCGGCCGGTCGAACCCGGCGAGCGATAGATGCGCCGGATCGGATCGCGATCGCAAGCATTGATTGATCGCGCGGTTGCGCGACGCGGCGCGGCGCGCGGGCGCGCGCACCGGGCGTTGCGCCGGCCTCGATCGCCATCGCGCTGTTCCGTAAGCGCGCCAGCGGATCTGGGTCGCTCTGCAGTCGCCCTCACATCGCTGTGTCGCGCGTGCTGCGTTGCGTCTGTCTCACGGGAACCACGCAGTTCCCTGTTGCACCCGACCCATGCGACGAGATCTTGGCGGGCGCGGTCCGTCCAGGAACCATCGCGTACCCAGATCGTCCGGCGTCAGATCCGGAACGCCAGAAACCCGGCGGGCGCGAACGAGCCGCCGTGCGCGAGGTCGTCGAAGCCGATCGACAGCCCGAGGTCGAGGTACTTGCGCGGCGTGAAGCGGAACCCGGCGCTGATGAACGTGGTGAGGCACTCGCCGGCACAGCCGTCGGTCTTGCCGGTCGCGAAGTCCTCCATCTGGATGCCGGTCCGGCCGATCAGCGCGAAGTTCGGCTGGTACTGGTACACGCCGAACAGCGAGACCCGGAGCTCGCCGGCGGACTGCGTCGTGTTGGTCATCGTGCCGTTGGCGGCGGTCGCGTTCTGCAGCTCCTGGTAGAACGTCGGCGCGAACCGGTCGAGCTTGATGTTCAGGAAGTCGTCGAGCCCGCCGATCGCGAACTTGTCGCCGAACGCAAACTTGAACGGCGCGCCGAGCGTGAGCGACATCGCGAACGGGCTGATGTACATCGGCAGGCCGACCTGGACGCCGATCCAGTCCTGCAGCATCACCGTGACGTCGAGCCCGACCGCCTTGCCGGAGTGGAAGCCTTGCCGGGACTCGACGGTCGACGGATCGTCGAAGATCGCGCCGATCAGGTAGGTCAGGCCGAGCTGGACCTTGGGCGTGATGCCGTAGCGGACGCGCAGCGCGGTCGACGCCGCGTACGGCGAGGCCTGCATGTGCGGCAACACCGAGACCTCGGACAGGTTCTGGGGCAGCGCGATCGGCCGCAGCACCTCCTCGATCGGATACCCGGCGGGGCGCGCCGGCGCTGCCACCGCGACGACGGCAGGCGGGTTGTCGCTGTCGAGCATCGAGCGCGGCGCGTCGGGGTTCTCCGCGGTGCCGGACATGTCCGACGGCGGCGGATCCTCGACCATCTGCACCGCCGAGCCCGAGCCGGCGCCCGCAGCACTCCCCGGGCCGGACCCCGAGCCGGCCCCCGACCCGGCGCCGCCGTCCTTGGCGGGCGCGAGCGGCGCCTTCCTGGCGGCCTTGCCCTTCGCCTTCGCGGGCTTCTTGGCCGCGGGCTGCGCGGGCTGGGCCCCGGACCGGGTCGCGGGCTGGGCGCCGACGGTGGCCGAGACCCCCGCGCCAGCGCTCAGGGCCACGGTCAACACGGAGATCAAGCGGCGGGCCGTCATGCGCGCGAGATTACCTCAACTGGGTCGCCGGCCCGCGATCGCGCCTCGCGGACGCGGCGTCAGCAGTGACCGATCCAGCGCGTCGTGCCGGTCCACCGGCTGGGCGGGCGATCGTCCTCGTCCGCGGGGTCGTCCGGACCGATCCAGCGGCGGGCGCCGCCGCGGATCGCGAGCGCGGCGGCGGCAGCGCCGAGCGCGGCGACGAACGCGCGCCGGGTCGCCGGGCGCCATGGGCCGGGCCGCCCGGGCGCGTGATCGACGGCGTCGGGATCGCGCGGGCGCGTCATTCCTTGCACTCCGGGGCGTCGAAGCCTTGCACCATCTGCTCCAGGGTCAGGTTCTTGTTGCACTTGTCCTCGGTGACGTCGGCGGTCGAGCGCATCGAGTTACCGCTGACGTCACCGAGGTCGTCGGTGATCGACTTGGGGACCGCGCGGATGTCGGCCGCGTTGATCTTGGGACCGCTCCTGGCGGCCTCGGCCGCCGCCTCGATCAGCTGGTTCTTGAACCATGCGATGAACGCGATCGGGTGGTAGTGGTGGACGACGCCGTCCTTGGGCAGCCGGCAGTGCGCCGCGACCTGGGCGTCCCACCACAGGCCGGGCGTGATCTGGTCGGCGACCATCGCGTCGATCTCGGAGACCTTCATCGACTTGAAGCCCTTGGACGCCGCGAGCGCGGCGGACCAGCTCGGCTCGGCGGTCCACTCCGAGACGTGCAGCGTGGCCATCTGGCGCATCTGGCCGCCGCCGCCGTTGGCGAAGAACTGGCTGAGCTCTCCGCGCTGCAACAGGCCATCGTGGTTCGAATCGATCACGCCGATGATCTCGGGCGCCTCGCAGAACCGCCCGCTCGACGTGCCGTCGATCAGCTGCCAGTAGTTGTTCTGGTCCTCGATCAGCTGCTCGGAGAAGAACTCGACGTGGACCTGGGGGCGCGACAGCGCGTCGGGGCCGACCGCGGCGATGTGCGCGATCAGCGCGCCGGCCTCGATCGGCTCGTCGAGCAGCGTGACCTGGCCGCGCCGCGCGCTCGCCTTCCAGCCGCCCTTGGTCATCCACTCCGGCGGTTTGTCGCGCCGGGTCTCGTCGGCGACGTGCATGTACAGCGAGTAGAACTGGAGCTTCTTGGACCCCAGCGTCATCTCGTGGCGGAGCAGCACGAAGTTGAACGAGCCGATCGCCGACTCGCGGCCCATGCACGCCGCGACCAGCCGGCCGGGGAACGGCGCGAACACACCGCCGTCGCGCTTGCCGATGATGTGGATCCCGCCGTGCCACAGCGCGGTGTCGCCCCACGGACCGACCGGGAAGAACCCGCCGTCGGCGCGGACCTCGTTGAGCGCGTACAGCGCGTTGGCGGCGTCCTTGAGCTCGCCGCTGTCGCTGGGGACCACCGGCTTGACCTTGTCCTTGTCGGAGGCCTGGGGCTCGAGCTTGGGGAACACCGGGAAGCAGAACGCGCCGCGCAGCTTGCCGCAGAAGTCCTTGAAGTCGAACACCCCCGGATCCCACTTCTGGGTGTTGATGTGGTAGTGGCCGACGTAGCCGGCGTAGCTCTCGCGCTTGATCGGCGCGTCCTTCATCGTGTCCCACAGCGGCTCGCCGGGGCTCGACTGCGGATACTCGGCCGGCAGGTTGGGGAGCAGCCGGAGCAGCTCGCGGCACAGCTGGGAGAACGACTGCTTCTGCGCCGGGGTGTAGTCGAACGCCCGGAGCGTGTTGCCGTTGATCCGGACCGGCTTGATGTCGCGCTTGGGGCCGAACCGCCCGCCGTCGTAGTAGTTCGGCACGTTGAACGCGTCGCCGCGGTTGCACAGCTCGATGCCGATCGAGTACAGGTTCCAGTCCGACGCGTGATAGGCCATCAGCGCCAGGTCGATGGTCTGGAAGATCGTCCCGTCGTTGTCGAGCAGGAAGTGGACCGACAGGGCGCGCTCGTTCTGCAGCACGCTGAAGCACATGTCGGCCGAGCTGCAGCCGTCGTGGTGGACGACGAACTGCTTGACCACCGCCTTGACCGCCTCGTAGCTCGGGTGCAGGCCGCCGTCGGACTTCGGCGAAGACCGCAGGCTCGGCCGCACCGCGTAGCGCTGGGTGTACGGTACGGGCATCTTGCCGTAGGGGAACTGACCGCCGGTGGCCTGCTGACACGGCGGCGCCGGATCGGTCTTGGTCGGGATGCAGTACGCGCTCGTCGCGTCCCACTTGCTCGCGTGCCAGTTCACTATCGGCGCGTCGATCTTGAAGATCTGCCCGCCGATGATCAGCTCTCCATTGCCTTGGGGCATCGCTCGACTCCCTATTGTGCCAGGAACCTCAGCTCGGTGGAGCCGATCCGCACGCTCATCCCGTGGTCGAGGACGACCTCGGTCACCCGCACGCCGTTCACGAACGTGCCGTTGGTCGAGTTGCGATCGTAGAGCCGGCAGTTCCCGAACTGGTCCATGCCGACCTGGGCGTGATGGGTCGAGGTGTAGCCGTCCTCGAGCACCAGGTTCGATGTCGGCGCCTTGCCGATCGTGAATCCGTTCAGCAGCGGGATCCGCTGTCCGGCGCGCGGACCGGTGAGCAGCAGCAGCGCGGGGCCGTTGGCCGGCGGGGCCGGCGCGGCGACCGGCAGGGGCGCGGCCTTGGACCGCTTGCTCCACCACGACGATCTGGCCGGCGGCGGGGCGCCCGGCAGCGCGGCCCCCGGTGGCACGGCAGCCGGCGCACCCGCGGCACCCGGCGCCGCGGCGAGACGAGGATCGATCCCCGGCGTCCCGGGCGCCGGCGGCATCCCGGGGCCGGCGGGCCAGGCAGGAGATCGCTGGCCCGGTACGAAGCCCGGCGGGCCGACCTGGCGCCGCTGCAGCACGAAGCCGATCAGCCCGAGCACCACCGCCGCGCCGAGCCCGACGCCGACCACGAGGATCAGCCAGCCGACCACACCGCGGCCCGACGAGCCGCGCGGGATGACGCAGGTGCCGTCGACGCAGTAGCCGGCGCAGGCGTCGGCGCCGCAGCGGACGTCGCCGAGCTTGGTCTCGTTCGACGTCGCCTCGGTGCGGCCGATCAGCACGACCTTGAGCTTCTTGCCCGCGACGTCGGTGTCGGCCGGCAGGAAGTAGGTCAGCACGGCCTGCTTGTTGATCTCGTCGCGCAGCTGCTGGAGCGCCGGGGTCCACGACTCGGCGCCGCCGGTCCGGACCCAGCGGAACGTGCCGAGCGACTGCCGGGACAGCTCGCCGAGCGTGAGCAGCGGCCGGCGCACGTTGCTCGGCGCGAACCCGAACGTGTGGATCCGGATCCCGGTCTTGCCGGAGTTCGCGCCGAGCTTGGTGACGCGATCGCGGTCGTTGGAGCGATCGCGGCCGTCGCCGATCACGACGATCAGCCGGCGCAGCGCGGCGCCCTCGCGCGACGGCCGGGCCTTGCGGAGCAGCCGGACCGCGCGGTCGAGCGTGTCGAGCAGCGCCGGCTCGGATGCGCTGCCGTCCTGCGCGAGCTGGGTGAGCCGGGAGCGCGCGGCCTTGAGCGAGCCGAGCTTGCCGGCCTCGGTGGCGTCGCCGTAGGCCATGATCGCGGCCTGGGTGCGGTCGGGGAGCTTGGTCAGCACGTCGTCGAGCGCCGTCGCGATCGTCGGCAGCGCCTCGGCGTACGCCAGGTTGGCCTGGATCACGAACACGATCGCGGTCTCCGAGCTGGTCGCGCCGTACGCGCCGCGGGCATACGGCGCGTCGAGCTTGCTGCCACCGACCATCAGCCGGATCGACTTGGGATCGCTGAGGTCGAGCAGCTTGCCGTAGAGGTCGAGCGCCGAGAGCTCGACGGTCAGCCGCGTGCCGCCGATCGAGGCGGGCTCGAGGTCGGCGCGATCGACCACCGCGCGGTAGGTCGGTGGGGCGGCGTCGTCGGCCCGGGCGGCTCCGCCGAACCCGCCGAGCCCGCCGAGCCCGCCGAGACAGATGACCCCCAGCACGAGCGCGAGCACCGCCCCCCCGTTCACGCGCGCGGCAGACCACATGTCCCCGCGAAGGTAGCACTCCTATCGCGGCACGCGGAACCGGTAGAGGACCGGCACGAACGTGAGCAGGTCCATCTCGGCGGTCACCGTGCCGTCCGTCCAGTTGTTGATCACCAGCGGCCGCCCGGGCGCGGCGAGCCGATCGGACACGATCCCGATATGATCCGGTCCGTCGCGGCGGGGGAACGTGTCCAGGAACAGGACGTCGCCGGGGCGCAGCGGGTCGGCGGGATCCTCGAGCCGTGCGGTGTGAGCCTCCCAGTGGCGCCGGAAGTACGGCAAGAGCGTGCCGACCCGGCGCTGGTCGATGCTCGGGTCGCCTATCCCCTTGACCATCGGGTAGGCGGCGGGCGCGCGGCGGATGTCCTCGTGCAGCTCTTTCTGGAGGTCGATGCCCGCGTTGCGGACCGCGCGGATGATGACGTCGGTGCACACGCCGATCGTGCGCGGCACGTCGCCCATCGGGTAGCTCATCGCGATGTAGTCCTCGGCCTGGGGCGTGTACGCGTCGGCGTTGAGCACGGTCTTGCGGGCCCCGATCACGATGTCGAGCGCGTCCGGGATGCCGTCGTCGTCGCGATCGCGCGCCGGCGGGCCCGCGATCAGGCGTCCGGCGGTGACCAGCCCGGCGAGCTCGGCGCGATCGCCCGGGCGCAGCGCCAGCACGCGATCGCCGACCGCGAGCGGCGCCGGCCCGCCGAGCGGGTAGACCTTGCGGGCGTCGCCGTCGATCGACAGCACCAGCACGCGGTGGCGGTCGTCGACCCGCGCGTCGACGCGGTCGGCGGTCAGCCCGGCGGGCAGCTCGATCTGGACCCGGTCGTCGAGATCCGACCAGATGCCGCGGTCGGGGACGCCGAGGCAGGCCTCGGGCGGCGGCCGCGGGGCCGGTCCGTCGGGGCGCGCGGGCGGTGCGGGCGGTGCCTCGCGGGCGCTCGGCCCGGGCTGGAGGGGGGCGCGCGGCCCGGGTAGGCCGGTGTCGGCATCGCTGGAGCGGGCGCAACTGGTCGAGATCGCTGCGCCTGCCGCCAGGATGGCGAGCGGGTATACAATCGGGGAACGGTTCGAGGGGCGTGGTGTCATACCGCTGATCGGTCCTCCCTCCGGCGCCTTGCGAGGCCGCGGCGGGCCGGCCGGTGCTCGCTACCAACGCACGACGCGCCCCGATACGCCAGGCATTGAAAACACCCGATTTCCCCTGTAGAAATCGAGTACTGGGAGCATCCCGATCATGACTGTGACCCCGACCGCCCTCGACTCGTTCGCCGCGATCCTCATCCTCGTCATCCTGGTGATCTCGGGGTTCACGCTGCTGGGCACGGGCCTCTTGATGGCGATCGGTGCGGTGTTCTCGAGCCGGCCGCTGGTCACGTCGTGGCCGGCCGAGCAGGAGCACACGTTCGGGGCGTTCGAGCGGCGCAGCAGCAGCGCCAGCGCCACCGCGTGGGTGCTCAGCATCGCCGGCGCGGTCCTCGTCACTTTCCTCGCGGCCGGGATCTACTTCGGCGTCGCCCCGGAGAGGCACGACATCGGCAAGGACATGAACATGTCCAACCTCACCAAGCGGCGCGTCGCGGCGCCCGCGGCGAAGTCGGACACCGCCCCGGCCGAGGCGGCCAAGCCGGGCGCACCGGCCGAGGCGCCTGCCTCCGATACGGCGGCGCCGGCCGAGGCGCCCAAGCCCGACCAGCCGGCGGCCGAGGCGCCCAAGCAGTAGACTCCGGCGCGGTGGCCCCGCGCTCGATGCTCTGCCGCGCCGCGGTCGCGTCCGCGTTCGTGCTCGCGTTCATGTTTGCTCCGGGGGCGTGCGGCGCGCGCACCGTGCCGGGGCCGCCGGCCGCGGATCGGATCGCGATCATCGCCGCGGAGCGCGGCGCCCAGGGTGCCCGGCTGGTCGCGATCGACGAGCGCGGCGATCGGCAGTTCGAGCTGGTCCAGCCCGCGACCGGCGTGGTCCGCGACGTCAACCCGGCGGTGTCGCCCGACGGCCGGTGGCTGGTGTTCGCGTCGAGCCGCGGTCGCCCGCTCGACGAGACCAGCCTGTGGATCGCGCCGCTCGGGGTCGCGGTGCCGCCGCGCCGGCTGACCGACGGGACGGCGATCGACGCCCACCCGGCGTGGGCGCCGGACGGCCGCGCGATCGTGTTCGCGTCGACCCGCGACGGCGGCGGGTTCGACCTGTGGCGGCTCGCGATCGCCGGCGACCAGCCCGGCGAGCTCACCCGGTTGACCCACGGCCCCGGCCACGAGGTCACCCCGGCGGTCGCGCCCGACGGCACGGTGATCTACGCCGCGGTGACCCCGCGCGGCGATCGCGGCGAGATCGAGAGCCACCTCGAGGAGCGCGCGCCCGACGGCGCGATCCGCGCGCTGACCGACGGCCCGGCGGACTCGTCGCCCGCGGTGTCGCCCGACGGCACGCGCCTGGTGTTCGCGCGCCCGCAGCTCCACGCCGGCAAGCCCGACTCCGAGCTGTGGCTCCTGGTGCGCGCCAGCGGTGCGATCGCCCCGCTGGTCGATCTGCCGCTGACCGACGAGAGCGGCCCGGTGTGGTCGCGCGACGGCCGGTTCGTGTTCGCGACCTCGGTGCTGCGCGGCGAGCAGGGCCGCGCGGTGTTCTCGTCGATCATCCAGGTCGATACCCGCGAGGCCCCGCCGGTCGCGCGGATCCTCGAAGACCGGGTCGGCGCGCTCGTCCGGCTGACCCCGGCGGTCACCGCGACGCCGCTCGACGCCGCGGTGCTGCACGGCGATCCCGAGTATCTCCCCGAGCTGGCGCGCATCATGGCCCGGATCATCGATCAGCAGCGCCAGCTGCCGCCGGAACCGCCGCCGGATCGCGCGGCGCCGCGCTGACCGGCCGGCTCGCAGGATCTCGCACGGCAACGATCGCCTCTCCGCCGCGCCGCCCGGCGGGCCCGCGGCAAGGGCTCGTCCTGGCGCGGTTCGCTCCTGGCCGCGGCGCGTCGAGCTGTGCCGGCGGCGCGTCGTGGGCGGTGATCTCCCGCCGCGCGCCGATCCCAAGTACAGTAGTGGTGTGTCGGTGAGACGAGGCGCGAAGGCGATCATTGTTCATGGCGGGGCGGGGCTGGTCGCGGCGGAGCGCTACGACCGTTTGCGGGCCGGCGTGCGCGCCGCGGCCGAGGCCGGCAATGCCGTGCTCGACGCCGACGGCAGCGCGCTCGACGCGGTGATCGCGGCGGTCCGCGTGCTCGAGGACGATCCCGAGTTCAACGCCGGGACCGGCGCGGCGCTGACCCGCGACGGCGCGGTGGAGACCGACGCTGCGGTCATGTGCGGCGACACCCGCCGGGTCGGTGCGGTCGCCGCGGTCCCCGATCTGGGCAACCCGGTGCTGCTCGCCCGCGCGGTGCTCGACGCCGGCGAGCACGTCCTGCTCGCTGGACCGTCCGCGTGGCAGTTCGCCGCCGAGGTCGGCTTCACCCGGTCGGAGCCGGGTGCGCTGGTCACCGAGCGCGCACGCCAGCGCTTGCAGGCGGCCCTCGCCGGCAGCCGCGAGGTCGTGGCCGTCGGGGGCGGCAGCGCTGCCGCCGGCGTCCGCGAGCGCGAGGGCGGTACCGTCGGCGCGGTCGCCCGCGATCGGCACGGCCGGCTCGCCGCGGCGACCTCGACCGGCGGGATCGTGCGCAAGCGCTCCGGCCGGATCGGCGACTCGCCGATCCCCGGTGCCGGCACGTGGGCGGATCGCGAGATCGCCGTGTCCGCCACGGGTGACGGCGAGGCGATCTTGCGGGTCGCGCTGGCGCGCACCATCGCGGCGTACACCGCCAGCGGCCTGTCGGTCCGCGAGGCGGCGTCCGCGGCGCTCGCCGAACTGCGCCGGATCACCGGCGGCACGGCCGGCGTGATCGCGGTCGATCACGCCGAGCACGCATTCGTCACGCTGTCATCGACCATGCCGGTGGCCTGGATCGACGACACCGGCGCGGGCGACGCGATCTAGGCTCGGGCGACTGCAGGGCGTAGCGGCGATTGGCCGCGGTGGGCGGTTACCACTGCAGGAGGACCTTGCCGGTCGCCTGCTTGGTCTCGAGGAAGGCGTGGGCGGCGGCGACCTCGGTGGCAGGGAACACCTTGCCGATGTGCGGCTTGACGCCGATCTGGTCGACGGCGGACAGCGACCGGGTCAGCCGGGCGGCCCACGCCGGATCCTGCAGTACGTGGAGCGAGTTGAGGCCGAACACCCCCGTGTTGGCTTCGGTCAGCTTCAACACCGAGAATTTCGGCATGCGCATCAGCGCGCCGGCGATGCGCAACAGGCTGCGCTTGCCGTCCTGGATCAGCGACGACATGCCGATGCAGACCATGCGGCCGGTCAGGTTGAGCCGGGCGCGCTGCCACTCGATGCTGGCGCCGCCGCTCGAGTTGAGGATGAAGTCGTAGCCGGTGAGCTTGGGATCCGCGTGGAGCTCGTCGACGGTGTACGGCGTGGCGCCGAGCTCGGTGATCAGCGGCTTCTTGTGCGGGCTGGTGGTCAGCCCGGTGACCTCGGCGCCGAGGTGGCGGGCCATCTGGATCGCGATGACGCCGACGCCGCCGGCGGCGCTCTCGATGAGCACGCGATCGCCGCGGCGGACGCGCGCCATCTCGACGACCGCGAGCTGCGCGGTGAAGCAGGCGACGGGCAGGGCGGCACCGGCGGCGAGGTCGTAGGCGGCGGGCAGCTTGAGCACCTGCTGCGCCGGGATGGTCACGGTCGAGGCGTAGCCGCCGAAGAAGGTGCCGGCCAGCACCGGGTCGCCGGGCTGCAGGTCGCGGACGTTCTTGCCGACCGCGGCGATCTTGCCGCTGACCTCGTAGCCGGGGACGAACGGCCGCTTCGGCGCGTCGGGATACAGGCCGAGCCGCATGTGGATGTCGGCGAAGTTGATCCCGGAGTACGCGACGTCGATCGCGACCTCGTCGTCGCCGGGTGCGCGCGCGGTGATCTCGCGCAGGGTGAGCACCGAGGCGGGGCCGAACTTGTCGATGACGATGTTGCGGTGCATGGGCAGCAGATGTTGGCCCTTGGCTCTGACCCGTGTAAAGTACACGTGTGAGGAACCCGCCCTACGATGTCAAGGCTGCCAAGCAGACCGTGAGCTTGACGATCAACTCGGATCTCTATGCGCAAGCGAAGAAGCTCGGCATCAACGCCTCGCGAGTCGCGGAGGAGGCGTTGGCGCAGCAGGTCGCCCGGCGCAAGGTGGAGCAGCTCAAGGCCGAGATCCACCAGGATCTCGAGGCCGTGAACTCGTACATGGCGAAGCACGGGTCGTTCGCCGAGATGGTGCGGCAGCACTACCAAGGCGACGAGGACTGAGTGACTCAGTTCGACGTGTTCGTCAACCCGATCGTCCGTGCACGACGCACGTATCCGTACGTGGCGATCCTGCAAGCCGATCTCGCCAAGACGGGCGGGGAGCGGATCGTGGCGCCGCTGGCGCCCAGAGCGCGGGTAACAGGCACCGCCGGGCGCTTGACGCCTCACGTACGGGTCTTGGAGGTCGAGCATGTGCTGATCGTTCCGGCCATGACGGCCATCGCTGCCGGAGACTTGCGCGAGCTGCGGGGACAGCTGACCCGCCATCGTGAGGCGATCGTCGCTGCGCTCGACTATCTGTTCCTGGGTCTATGACCTGCGCTCCCGGCTGCGCCGGTCACCGCGTGGTGGGGAGGTGCGAGACGAAGCGGTGGACGCTCTTGCGCTCGAACTGGGCCAGGGCGTAGGTGACCAGCCGGCGATCGAGCGGGTCCTGGTTGGCGATCAGGCGCATCAGGGCGAGGGCGAGGTCGATGTCGGCGATGCACCAGGCGCCGAACATGGCCGGGCGATCGTCGGGGAGCAGGGCGAGCGCGAGGCGCTCGAGCTCGGCGGCTTCCTCGCGGGCGCGGTCGGACAGCGGGCGCGGGTTGGGCCGGCCGAACACGGTGGAGGTCGGCCGGTCCTCGCGCAGCGCGAACAGGCTGGTGCGCAGGAACGACATGACCTGGCGGGCGCGGGCGCGGTCGGCGAGGTCGGCCGGGAACAGGCGGGGGTGAGCGGGCGCCGGGAAGGTCTCGGCGAGGTACTCCGAGATCGCGAGCGACTCGGAGATCCAGGCGTCGCCGTGGACCAGCACCGGGACCCTGGCGATCAGCGCGCGGCGCTGCAGATCGGCGCGGACGTCGTCGGCCAGCGGGAGCGAGACGACCTCGAGCTTGTAGGGCAGCTGCTTCTCCTCGAGCGCGACCATCGCGTGGAACACCCACGGCGACAGCCAGCTCGACTCGGCGAACAGGGTGAGCTGCGGGGCGGTGGATCCGGGCATGGCGGCGAAGGTATCAGCCCCGGCCGGGGGGTGCTGCCGCGAAACGCGCCGCGGAGGTCCGGGTGAATGTGGGTCCGATCGCGAGCGCGAGCGAACCGAGCCGGATACGGGATGTCACGCACAAATTGGAATGCGTTTGGACTGGTAACGCCGGGGCCGACTGGCGACTCTGGAGGCTGGAGGTACGCCATGCCGCTGAACGTCAACCTGTTGCGCCAGAGCTTCGAGGTGGTCG
>DATAPF010000424.1:0-9650 GCA_036265355.1 Kofleriaceae bacterium
TATGTGGTGTCCGCCCGGCTCATGACCCAGATCGCGCGGTTGTGCCACCGCTCCACCGTTTGGCTTAGCAGAAACCCTCGATCGAGCAGATGCCGGATGCGATCCCCGGCAATGAATGGCTGGATCTCCTTGAGTATCTCATCGAGATGTTGGGTGAGTAAATCAGCCGGTTGATGATGGATGCTGCGAAGTCGATTCGCTAGCTGGTTATATTCCTTGATGCTGAGCGGAGACTCTCCGCGTGAGTTGCGGCCCGCCAGGAGAGGTGCCGTGAGAAGCAGAATTGCTTTCGTGTTGGCAGATAGATCGTACATCATTTGCCACCACCACCACCTGTGACAGCCAAAGCAAGTGGCCAGACCTCTCCACAGCCGTTGCGACGCAGCAGCCACGCTGCTATCGTGAATGTCCAGCGGGACTCGACCATATCGTCGATGAGGAGCACCGGCCCTGGAACTGACTCTCCAACGACATCGAGAGAGCCATCAATGTTTCGGGCCTGTTGGGTGCTGTTGGACATGGTCTTTTGCTCGGGGCGGTTTGCCGTCTTCACCAGGACGGAGCAGAACCGCAAGCCCAACGCTTCCGCCAACCGGCTGGCGAATTCACTGACCAGGGCTGGGTGGCGCAGCGAGGGGATGCTGGTCACCCAGGTCGGGGCAGGTTGCGGTTTCCAGGTGCGCACGAGCTGGACGCATGCTGTCACGAGCTTGTCATCGAACCGGCCGGCGACGTACTTCCCATGGTGGACGAGTTCCCCCCACCCTGCGTCGCGCCAGATGCACAGGGCTCTGCCGGGCTGGGCTTGGTGCTCGAGTTGGATTCTCGTTCCGCCTCTCAGCCCATACTCCGGCAGCCCCCCAGCAGGCCACTGCTTCCGCGATTCAATCGGAAGACTGGTTCGCCTCAAGAAAGCGACGGCCTCTCGGACCAACCCGGAGTCCGCATTGCCCGGCAACGGCGGCCTCCGTGGGGCCCTGACGCTTGAAGCATCCCCATCGAGTGAGCGGATGAGAAATTCCATGTGACCGGACGACAACTCCACGTAGGTCTGCATCTGCGCTTGTTCGTGACGTCGGAGGGCCGTCAGCCGCTCCGCGCGCTGCCAGAAAGAATCGTTCAGCTCTGCAGCGGTCAAGTTCCAGCGGGTACCTTGCTTGACAATTGGGGCCGGTTGTTCAAGAGCAAGCAGGTCGATGGCCTTTTCGATCCGCCCCTTGCTGAGATTCACATGACTCATCAGCTCGAGAATCGACAGGCCGCGGGGCTCAGACTCCAGTGCCTGCAGGACCACGCCCACCTCTTCTCGCGTCGGGAACGCACTCTCGATGAAGAACTCGTTGATGTGAGTATCTTCGTCGCCGCTCAGCAGGATGCCGTAGGCGGCGTGAACTGCGCGTCCTGCGCGTCCGACTTGCTGGTAGTAGGCGACGACCGAACCTGGTGCTTGAAAATGAATGACGAAGGCTAGATCCGGTTGGTCATAGCCCATTCCCAGCGCGGTCGTTGCAACCAGTGCCTTGACGCGGTTATCGAGGAGCGCTTGCTCCAGCTGTTCGCGATCGTCGCTTTCGCTTGTATACGCCTCGACCATGAGCCCACGAGACTTGAGCCAGGCCGCCACCCGTTCCGCGTCACGGACCGTGAGCGTATAGATAATCCCGCTACCAGGAATCGTTGGGACGTGCGTGGCGAGCCAGGCCAGACGCTGAGCCTGATCCGGGAGACGGATGGTCTGAAGTGTCAGCGACGGTCGGTTGAGGTCGCCGGCCAGCACGTGCAGCTGCGGACCCAGGACTTCTATGAGGTCCTGCCTGACGCGGTGGTTCGCCGTGGCGGTGGTGGCGAGCAGGCGAGCATTGGCCGGCAGCGTTCGCGCGAACCGCTCGAGCAGCCGATAGTGCGGTCGAAAATCGTGCCCCCAGTCCGAGATGCAGTGGGCTTCATCGATGACGAGTAGAGCAATATGCGGTGCGATCGGCGAAAGGACATGTGTCGCGAACCATTCATTCGCCAGTCGCTCGGGCGAGATCAGCAGCACGTCAACCATGTTGCTCGTGAGGCGTGCCTCAATGTCGCTCCAGTCATCCCGGGTATCCGAGTTGATCGTCTCGGCGCGGACACCCATGCGTTCCGCGGCCGCGAGCTGGCTCCGCATGAGTGAAAGCAGCGGAGATACGAGCAGCGTGGGACCACGCCCCGCAAGGCGGAGTAACTTGGCGGCGACGAAGTAAACGAAGCTCTTGCCCCAGCCGGTTTTTTGCACCACCAGTAACCGTCCGCGCGCGTCGCACACATGGCGGATTGCCTCTTCTTGTCCTTCCCGAAAGTCAGCGTCGGGTATGCCCGAGCCTCGGCGGAGCAAGGCGAGCGACATCTCGCGGTCGTAGATCATGGATGCACGCGGTGTTGCACGTCAAGTATAGGTCATGGGCGTCACGTTCGAACCGCAGTCGTGGCTGGTCCCGCTCATGCCGACGCGGTGGCTTGCGGCAGCCAGGTACGAGCCGGCGCAGCGGTGGGATTGTCTGAGCAGGCGCGTTTGCGCCGCTCACTCGAGCTGCAGGCCGCAGTCGGAGCAGGCGCCCTCGACCAGCGGGGCCGCCGTGCCGCACGCCGGGCACGGCGGGTGCTCTGCGTCCTCGGTGAGAGCGGCCTCGACGGGCATCAGGCCCTCGCGCGCGAGGGTGTCGTGCCAGTCGCCGCGCAGCAGCTCGGCGAGCCGCGGGATCTCGGCCTCCTCGACGAGGAGGTGGGTCCGGGTGCCTCAACCACCCCCGGCCTTGCCGGCGCCCGGCGGGCAGCCGATCAGGACCGGGATGCCGGCCGCCAGGCAGCGCTCGCGCAGCGCCTTCATCTCGGGGATCGAGCCGGCCAGCGCGGGGACCAGGGGAAGTCCGTCGAGCAGCTCCTCGGCGTCGGCAGCGGTCATCTGCGGCATCGGCCCAAGGCTACGGCATGTCCGGCGCGGTTCCAACCGGTGGCGGCATCGCGGCCGACCGGTGTCATGATGAAGCATGCCCGGCCGGTGCCGGATCTCCAGATCGGACCCCGCCCACCGGCGTTGCAAGGAGCACACGTGAAGAACGCAAAGCTCGCGCTCGTGGGATGTGGCGTGCTCGGCATGGTCGCCCTGCTCGGCCCGTTCCACGGGCGGTCGCTGCTGGTGGACATGCTGGAGGTCGACCTGGCGTCGGCGCTGGTCTATGCCGCGATCTTCGTGCTGCCGGCGGTGATGGGGGTGCTCGGGCTGGCCCGGCCTCCCCTGCGCGCCTGGCAGTCGGGGGTGGCGCTGGCGGCCTGCATGCTCGGCGTGGTGAGGCTGCACGTCTGGGACCTCGCGCTGCACCTCCCGAGCGTGGGGCTGCGCGGGGTGCTGCTGGTCGCGGCGATCGTGATGGGGACCGTCGCGTCGGTGGCGACGCTGCTGCGGCCGGAGGCGTGATCCGCCGGGCGCGCCGTCAGCGCTTGAAGAACCGGTCGAACGCGCGGCGCATCGCGCCGGTCTTCTTGGGCGCCTGGTAGCCGTCGTTGGAGTAGGCGATCCGCGCCGACGGGTCGATGCCGTAGGCGATGTACAGCGACAGCAGATCGTGGACCATCGCCGAGATCCCGGTGGTCCGCAGGTCGTACGACAGGCAGTAGCTGTCGGGCTTGTTGCGGATCATCGCCTTGGCGATGATCATCATGATCATCGGATCGATCAGCTCGCCGTTGCCGTCGAGGTAGTGCTTGTAGCTGAAGAACCGGTCCTCGGGGGCGAGGTCCGGGGCGCCCTGGCCCTCGGCCTTGGGCGCGCGCATGTTCTGGATCGTGCGGTACTCGTGCTCGACGTACGCGGCGATCGAGTTGTTCTCGTCGCGCTTCTCGTACTCGACGAACTTGCGGAACGCGTCGAACAGGTTCTTGGGGTTGGCGTAGGCGCCCGAGATCAGGTAGTAGAACACCGCGCCGAGCGAGTAGATGTCGGCGGGGCGGCCGACGCTCTTGACCACCCGGCCGCGCACGTTGGTCTCGCTCGTCTCGGCGAACGGCCGGTTGAGCAGGAGCTTCTTGCGCGCGCGGTCGGCGGCGGCGATCGAGTACATCTCGTTGCGGTTGAACAAACAGAACGCGTCGTTCTCGTAGATGTCGATGTAGAAGTCCTCGAAGAACTCGACCTCGGGTGAGCCCTGGGTGGTGTTGACCAGGAGCTCGAACGTGTTGGTCTCCTGCTCGGGGCTCTGGAAGTACAGCGTGCCGGGGACCGCCTGGAACCGGGTCATCGACACGTCGAGATCGGGGTCGGCGACCTTGCCGACGTTGAAGTCGGCGAGCTTGATCTTCATCTGCGAGCCGCGCAGGTTCGGATCCGGCAGCTTGACCAGGATGTTGGCGGGCTTGATGTCGCGGTGGCAGGTGTCGCGGACCAGGTGGGAGAACTCGACCGCCGTCGCGACCGGGACGACGTACTCGAGGACGCGGAAGATCCGCTCGCGCAGCGGGACGGCGAGCAGGTCGTCGCGCCGGCGCTTCTGGCGCGCGCCCTTGAGCCGCTCCTCGAGCGACATGTCGAGCAGCTCGAGGATCATGAAGTCGTTCTCGACCCGGTCGCGGATCACCGGCGGGACGAACCCGGCGCTGTCGCCCTCGCCGGAGCCGAGCAGCTCGACGATGTTCGGGTGACCCTGGACGCGCTCCAGGATCTCCTTCTCCATCTGGAACCGCATCTGGTCCTCGGGGGACACCCCGCGCTGCAGCGCCTTGATCGCGACCGGCCGGCGCAGCGTGGTCTTGGACTCGACCCAGCGCTCCTCGCCGAGGTAGGCCTTGGCGAACCGGCCCGAGCCGAGCTCGATCGGCAGGCCATTCTCGTCGACCACGAACGCGTAGATCCGGCTGCGCGAGACGTAGGGCGTCGGCTGCGCGATCACGCCCGAGACCTGGACCACCGCCGGCCCGGGCATCGCGGTCATCGCCATGCCGCCGTTCATCGGGCCGGGAGCGCCGGCCGCCCCGCCCGGATGGCCCTGGTGGAATTCGTGCTGCGCCTGGGGGACCATGCCGGGGATCGGCAGACCCGGGTTGGTGCCGTACTGCTGCCCCGACGGCGACCCGATGTGCGAGAGCGACGGCGAGGCCGACGCGAACTGACCGGGCGGACCCGGGGCCGGAAGCGAGATC
Source organism: Kofleriaceae bacterium (assembly GCA_036265355.1). Lineage (GTDB taxonomy): Bacteria > Myxococcota_A > Polyangia > Haliangiales > Haliangiaceae > JABFXX01. The sequence continues at coordinate 5,164 of DATAPF010000424.1, forward strand.
GGCGGGACCGAGGGCCGCGACACCGGCTGCATCCCGTGGGCCGGGGAACTCGGGATCTGGTTGATCGACGTCGGATCGCCCTCGAAGTCGGCGAAGTCCTCGGCCACCGGAGGCGCCGACGGCGAGTGCTTGCGCGGCGGGCTTCCCGGTGGACTCGACGGCGGGGGATGGGACATGTGCGAGCTCAGCCTCGGCGCGACTTGGGAATCGGCCGGCCCCGAGTGTAGACGAAGTATGCTTCGGATCCGGGGCCAAAGTCGAACAGGATCGCGTCGATGCAGTCGTCCAGCCTGACGGACACCAGCTCGCCGCCGACCGCGAACACGGTGTGACCGGCGCCCGGCGTTCCGGTCGCGACCCGGATGTGACCGATCTCCTGCGCGCGGGGCGTGACGAGCGCGACATCGCTGGCCTGATCGAGCTGCACGGCGGGCGACGGGCGGCCGCCCAGCGGCGCGATGAAGCAGGTCAGTCCCTTGAGGTGCAGCACGCGTCCGCCGGTGGGACCGGACTGAAAGGTCACGCGGACCTTACTATTGTGGCTGCCAATCAGATCGGCGACCTGGTTCGGGGCATGGAGATAATGCACGCGGCGATCGCCGACGAGCTGCGGCAGGTCGGACAGCGGCAAGCGATGCGGGATGCCCTGGGGACCGCCCTGGGGGCCGATCGAGGGGACCGGCGCGCGGAGCATCCACGGTGTCACGGCCGCCGGCGGTGCCCAGCTGGTGGACAGCGGCTGGGGCGGCGGCGTGGGCTCCGGACGCGGAGCGGTTTGTTGCGGGGGCGGAGCGGTGTGCGGAATTGCGCCAGGCGAGCCGGGGCCGGGCGGCGGGACCAGGGCGGCCGGCTCGGCGGGCGGTCGCGCGGCCTCGGCCGCCGGGGGGCCGGCCGGGATGCCAGCCGGTGGATCGATCGCGGCGGTGAGCTGCTGCGCGAGATCGTCGACCCGTGCGAGCCGGTGCTTGGGGTCGAACGCCAGGGCCTTGGCCAGCACCTCGATCACCGCGGCCGGCACGTCGAGCGGCTGGAGCGCGCCGACGACCAGGTCGCCGCCATGGCGGCGCTTGCGGTAGCCGGCGTAGACGTCCTCGTCGGCGAAGATCGCCTTGCCCGACAGCATGTACACCGCGACGCAGGCCAGCGAGTAGATGTCGGTCGCCGGGCTGACCGGCTGGCCGGCGAGCTGCTCGGGCGCCGCCCAGCTCGGCGAGTACATCGCCAGCTTCTGGCCGGCGACGATCGCGGTGTCCTCGGCGCGCTGTTGCCGGTTGTCGTCGTCGGCGCTCCACTTGGCGATGCCGAAGTCGGCGAGCTTGGGCAGCTTGCTGCCCGCGACCGCGCCGAACAGGATGTTCTGGGGCTTGATGTCGCGATGCACGATGCCCAGGGTGTGGGCCTCGGCGAGCGCCAGGCACATCGCGCTGATCACCCGCGCGGTCTCGGCGAGCGACTGCCGGCCCTGCTCGCGGACGACGTGCGACAGCGTCCCGCCGTTCATGTACTCGCAGACCTGCAGCGGCATGCCCTCGGCGTCGCGGGTGCCGAGGTGACCGAAGTCGAAGATCCGCAGGGTGTTGGGGTGGGTCAACCGGGACAGCGCGAACGCCTCCTGGACGAAGTGCTCGTAGCTGGTGCGGCCGACGCCGGAGTTGCCGCCCATCCCGGAGAACACCTTGATGCACACCGGGCGCGACAGCCGCTCGTCCTGGCCGCGGAACACCACGCTGTGGCCGCCCGACGCGATGTGCTCGACGATGCGATAGCGCTCGAGGACGACGTCCCCGACCTTGACCGCGAGCGGCGGCGCCTCGGACCCGCGGGGCGCCTTCGGACCTGTCGACATTCCGCCAAATGGTACCCCGATCACCGGGTCACTGCAGCGCGATCGTCAGCGTGAACGCCTCGGGCGCGGGGCCGAGGTTGTGGACCGCGTCGACGGCGATCACCGGCGTGTCGCCGGGCGCGAGCCCGCTGATCGTCAGCTGCGCCGCGCCCGCCGGCCGGGTCGGCGAGCCGGGGACCTCGTCGGCGTAGCCCACCAGCGCGCCGCCGTCGATCACGGCGAGCGAGGCCGCGGCCGGGCCGGGCATCGCGAGCTCGAGCGCGTAGCTGCCGGCGCCGAGCGGCGCGCTGAACAGCCGGACCTCGCCGGCGGACAGCGCGCCGGTCTGGCTGCCGGCGCCGGCGGTGATCTCGATCGGCAGTGGGGCCGGCGTCGGCTGGACGGTGAGCGTGGCGTAGTACGCGGCGCCGGGACCGCCGGCGGCGGCGCGCGCACCGGCCGCGGGCGGCGGGTTGGGGCCGATCGCGATCGTGCGGGCGTCGGCGAACGCGATCGCGTAGCGGCCGGCGGCGGGCAGCAGCAGGCGGCGCTGGACGGCGGCCCCGGCGATCGCCACGCCGTAGCGCTCGTAGCCCGGATCGACCTGGGGGTCGCCGGCGAGGTAGAACGCGCCGATCGCGCCGCCGGCGCCGGTGACCGCGACGTCGAGCACGGTCGGCCCCGTGACCGGCAGGACGTAGGTGTCGATGTCGGGATCGAGCTGGCCGTCGCCGTCGGCGTCGCGGAACGGCGTGAGGTGGCCGTGGATCACCAGCGGCAGGCCGGTGGGCTTGAGCGCGATGACGCCGGCCGGCGCGGCGCTGGCCTCGACGCCGGCGGCGATCCCCAGGCCGTTGGGCTCGGGGCTCTCCTCGAGGTCGACCGCCAGCTGGCTGGTCGGATCGACGCACCGCCCGGCGACCAGCACGCCGGGCAGGCACACCGCCGGGTCGACCGCGCACTGCTCGTGATCGAGCCGGGTGCCGGCGCCGCACGTCACCACGGCGGCGGCGACGCACACCCCGGCGCGGTCGACGGTCCCGTCGCCGCAGGCCCGCGCGTTGTCGCCGCAGCCGGCCGATCCGCCGGAGGCGCAAGCGGCGATCGCCGCGAGACCGGCGAGGTGGACGCGCGTCATCGCGGCGCAGGATCGGCACAGCCGCGCCGATGTGTCAACGCCGCGGCCCGAGGCATGGCGTTGGAGTCCGCCGCGCTGCGTGCTATCTGGGGCGGGTGAGCATTCGCCACGCCGCCCTGTGGACCGGCGCCGCGCTGGTGCTCGGCCTCGGCGTGTACCTGTTCGTCGAGGTTCGCGCGCAGCCGGTCCCGCTGGCGAGCGCGGGCCCGGAGACTGCGCCCACGCGCACGGTCGCGGAGCCGCCGCCGGCAGCCGCGCCGCCGGCACCCCGGCCGACGCCGCCGCCGGCGCGGGTGCTCGCCGCGGTCCCGCCGCAACCGGCACCGACCGCCGGTCCCGCCGCGGGCTCGAGCGCCGCGCCCGCCCGCCCCGGCCCGGTGCTCGCCGCCGACCCCGCGGCCGCGCCGGCCGACCTCGACGCGGCGATGACCGAGGCCAACCGGGCCTATGACCGCGGCGACCTCGACGAGGCCAAGACGCTCGCGGCGCGCTTGCTCGCCCGCCAGCCGACCAACGTCCGGATGCTCCGCATCCTGGTGTCGGCGTCGTGCATCGATGGTGACACCGCGGCGGCGCAGGCCAGCTTCGCGAAGCTCCCGCCGCCGGATCAGGCGCAGATGCGGGTCCGCTGTGCGCGCTACGGCGTGGCGTTCCCCGGGCCGTGACCGGCGCGCGCGGCCTCGGGGCGCTGGACGGCTCGCCGGGCAGGCACTATGGTAGCGCTTCGCATAGCAAGGATAGGTGGATGTCCAGTCTGGTCGAGTTGCTCGCCAAGGAGCCGGTTCGCGCCCGCGTGATCGAAGACTGCGTCGAGCTGATCGAGTCTCAGGTCAAGCAGAAGGGCTTCATCATCAAGAGCGCCTACGCGACGATCAAGGCGATCAAGAAGCGGTTCATCCCCGAGACCGTCGACACCATGCTCGACGAGTGGCTCGACAAGCTGTCGCCGCACTTCGACCGCTGGTCGGCGAACAAGACGTCGTCGTTCGTCGACTACGTGATCGCCCGCGGCGACGATGTCGCCGAGGACCTCCTGTCGGTGACCGATGCGCGCGCCGCCCGGACGTCGCACACCACCGCCAGGAAGATGTACGGCCGGATGCGTGACGGTGCGAAGAAGAACGTGATCGGGGCGATCCCCGACCTGGCGCGGATGATCGAGAAGCACGTCCAGGGTGCGCCCAAGCAGCCCGCCGCGACAGCGTGACCCGGCCGTTGCCGTGCGCTGGCCGCGCCGGCGATCCGCTACTGCTGGTCGAGCAGGTAGACCATGAGGTAGCCCTCGGCGGTGCGCCGCGGGCCGGGTGCATTCGACAGCAGGCGGAAGTCGGCGGCGAGCTGGCGGCGCTGGTAGCTGCGGTAGAGCGCCATCGGATCGATCTCGCGGGCGTGCTCGAGCTCCTCGATCTGGCGCCCGAGCACCGCGGCGGCCCACGCCGGGCTCGCCGCCGGCACCCCCTGGCGCTGCTCCGCAAGCCCGACGTGAGCCGCCGGACCAAGCAGCGCGCCGCGGATCAGCTGATC
>DATAPF010000425.1:0-2675 GCA_036265355.1 Kofleriaceae bacterium
TGACTTCGGGGACACGGCCGGCATGGCGCCGATCGTGCCGATGTACACGCTCGGGCACACGTTCGTGCCGGCGCCGGTGCACGCCGGCGGGCTGCGGTATCACGGCGACGCGCCGTCGCTGTCGTTGCTCGTGCACGGCGGCCACATGGAGGCGGCCGCCTACACGCAGAACGAGGTGTTCGAGGCGGCCATCCAATTCGCCAAGACCGAGGGCATCGTCGCGGCGCCGGAGTCCGCGCACGCGATCCGCGGCGCGATCAACGAGGCGATCGCGGCCCGCGACGCGAACGAGGAGCGTGTGATCTTGTTCAACCTGTCGGGCCACGGCGCGTTCGACATGCAGGCCTACGATGACTACCTGCACGGACGGCTCCCCGAGGTCGAGTTCGACCCTGCGGCCGAGGAGAACGCGCTGTCGCAGCTGCCGGACGTGCCTCCGATCGCCTAGGGCGTGTAGGTCTTCGGGTCGAGGTTGAAGTCTTTGGTCGCGAGCTGCGCGGCCTTCTCGGTGAGCAGCGTGTATCCGTCGGTGTTGAAGTGGACGCCGTCGGGGGCGCGGATCTCGCTCACCTGTGTGCCGTCGCGGTAGAAGGCGCTGTACCCGCCGCCCGGCGAGGCGAACGTGTTCCACGTGTCGAAGTAGGACACGTTCGGCAGCTCGTCGGCGACGCTTTGGAAGATCGCGTTCTGCTTCTGGATGAAGGCCCAACGGCTCTTGTCGCTGACGTTCGGCAGCCCGATCCACACGACGTGCCCGCCTTCGCTGGTGGCGATCTTCGCGAACCGCTGAACGCGCTCCTGGTAGTGCTCGGCCCAGTCGAACGTGCCGATGTCCTGCTCGAGCGTCCCGTCCGGATACAGCAGTCCTTGGTTGTCGTTCTCGCCGATCATCACCAAGATCAGGTCCGGATCGGCGCGGTCGACGATGGTGTGCATCTGCGCCATCCAGTTGAAGTAGTCGGGGCGCGCGAGGCCCGTCGAGATCCGGCCCTGCTTGAACACCTCGGTCCAGAAGGGCTTGAACACGGAGTCGGCGGCGAACCCGACGCCCTGCGCGAGTGAGTCGCCGACGATCGCCACCCGGAGCTGCTGGTCGGGCGTGGGCTCACGGATGTCGGTGTCCTTCACGATCTTCTGGTGGTGCTCCTGCTCGCCGCCCGGCGGCGCCGACGGGAGCGGGTCGACCCCGACGTTCACCCCGCCCACCTCCGCGTTCGGGTTGCGCCCGGCCGCGCGGCTCGCGGCGTTGGCGGCGGCGGTCAGCCCCGTGTGATCGGTGAACCACACGAGCGGGTTCAAGATCGCGAGCGAGACCGTTCGGCGCGTGCCGGTCGGCGCCGCCTCGGCCGAGCGCTTCAGCTCCGGCGCGTACAGCAGCGCCCACACGAGCAGCGTGACGAGGATCACGACCAGCGCGCGGCCGGCGGGCATCACGCGGCGGCGGAGCTTCGGTGGCGGGCTGGTCGGTTGTTCGCTCATCGGACCTAGAACTGGAAGTAGATGAAGGGTGCCACACCGCGCGGCCCCAAGGTCGTGATCGCGAACAGCGCGAGGCCGGCCGCGATCCCCATCGGCACCGGGTGCAGGCGCGACACGGCGGACCGGATCGCTGCCCCCGGCGCCCGCGGCACGAACTGCACCGCCATGCCGATCGCGATCGCGAGCAGCACCGGCACCGTCACGAGCGACGTCGACCCGCTCTGGAAGGTCACGAGCCGCCCGAGCATCGACAGCGCGGTCGCAACCGAGTCCGCGCGGAAGAACACCCATCCCACGCACACGAGCGCAAACGTCGACGCCCATTGCAGCGCATGGGTCCACCACGTTTCCGGCGGGGTCGCCAGCACCCCGCGGGCGCGGAGCGTTGCCTTCCAGTGGCCGACCACCAGGTAGACCCCGTGCAGCCCGCCCCAGACCACGAAGTGCCAGGCCGCGCCGTGCCACAGCCCGCCCAGCAGCATCGTGATCATCAGGTTCTCGTAGGTGCGGACCGTGCCCTTCCGGTTCCCGCCGAGCGGGATGTAGAGGTAGTCGCGCAACCAGCGCGACAGCGTCATGTGCCAGCGGCGCCAGAAGTCCTGGACCGACCGCGCGCTGTACGGGCGGTCGAAGTTCTGCGGGAACTGGAAGCCGAGCATCTTCGCGACGCCGATCGCGATGTCGGTGTAGCCCGCGAAGTCGCAGTAGATCTGGACCGCGTACGCGACGATCGCGACGAGGATCTCGAGCGATCCGTGCCGCGCGGGTTCACCGAACACCGGGTCGACGATGGCGGCCGCCAGGTAGTTGGCGATCACCACCTTCTTGAAGAGCCCGCCGAGGATCAGCACCACGGCGGTCGCGATCGGGATCGGCTCGGTGGACGGGCGCTGCAGCTGCGGCAGGAAGTATGACGCCCGCACGATCGGCCCGGCGACGAGCTGTGGGAAAAACGACATGTACAGCAGCATGTCGAGCGGCCGCCGGCACACCGCGACATCGCCGCGATACACATCGACGATGTACGAGATGCCGTGGAACGTGAAAAACGAGATCCCGACCGGCAGGATCACCTCGATAAACGGCAGTTCCGCCTGCAACCCCACCAGATGCGCCAGCCGGTTTGCCGACAGGGTCAGGAAATCGAGGTATTTGAACGTGCCGAGCAGCAAAAGGTGGATCGTCACCGCGATCCC
>DATAPF010000426.1:0-3909 GCA_036265355.1 Kofleriaceae bacterium
CTGTACACCGCGGGCCTGCAGGGAGAACTGCAGCATCGTGACGGCCCCGAACAGATACGCGCCCAGCAGGACGCGCCCGGGGCGCCAGGTCGCGAACGTCGTCAGCGCGAGCGCGATCCAGCCGCGTCCGGCGGTCAACCCCTCGACCCACAGCCGGGTGTAGGCCAGCGCGACGTAGGCCCCCGCAAGCCCGCACAGCGCGCCGCCGAACATCACGGCGGCCAGCCGGATGCGGCGCACCGGATGTCCGATTGCGTGGGCGGACTCCGGCGACTCGCCGATCGCGCGCAGCATCAGCCCGGCGCGCGAGCGGTGCAGGAACCACGCGATCGCCATGCACAGCGCGGCCGCGAGGTAGACCACGGGATGATAGCCAAACAGCGCCGTTCCGAGGAACGGGACGTCGGCGAGCCCGGGGATGCCGGGGATGTGGGGCGCCGCCTGCGCTGGTAGTTGCTTGTCGGTGTATCCGGTTCCAGCGAACGCGGCAAATCCACCGCCGAACAGACTCAGCGCCAGCCCGGTGGCATATTGATTGGTCGATAGCCAGATCACGAGCCCGCCGAATCCGGCCGCGAGCACCGCGCCCGCCGCGATCCCGGCGGCGAACCCCAGGGTCGCGCTCTGGCTATGAAACGCCGTTGCATAGGCCGCGAGCGCACCGACCAGCATCATGCCCTCGGCGCCGAGGTTGATCACACCGGCGCGTTCGTTGACCAGCAAGCCAAGCGCGGCGAGTGCGAGCACCGTCCCGGCATTCACCGACGACGAGAGCTGGAGCGCGAGCGACTCCACTACGCCGCCCCCCGGCCCGCGCGCCTGGCGAGACGCTGGCCCACCGCGTCGCAGGCCAGCACCGCGAACAGCAGCAGTCCCTGAAATACCTCGGTCAGCGCGCGCGGCAGTCCGAGGCGCGACTGCACCAGCTCGCCGCCGATGTAAAGCATGCTCATCACCAGCGTGGACAGCACGACGCCGAGCGGATGCAGCCGCCCGACGAACGCGACGATGATCGCGGCGAACCCGTAGCCGACCGGAAAGTGGGCCGTGAGCTGGCCGATCGGCCCGGCGACCTCGAGCGCGCCCGCGATCCCCGCCAGGCCTCCCGACACCAGCAGCGCGGTCCAACCGCGCGCCGCGACGAGAACCCGGCGTAGCGCGCAGCGCGCGGCGCGATGCCGCCGACCTCGAGCTGGAACCCCGCGTAGAACCGGAACACGAACAGCCACACCGCGACCGCCGCACCGAGCGCGAGCACGACCCCGATGTGTGCGCGGTGGCCGTCGACCAGGCGCGGGATCGCGGTCGCGGCCGGGAAGCTCGCGGTCTGCGGGAAGTTGAAGCCGTGCGGATCCTTGAGCGGGCCATGGACCACGTATCCCAGCAACAGCTCGGCGACGTAGACCAGCATGAGACTGACCAGGATCTCGCTGGCGTTGAACCGATCGCGCAGCACCGCCACGATCCCGCTCCAGGCGAGGCCGCCCACGGCGCCGGCGGCGATGATCGCGATGACGATCGCGCGGCTGGTGTGCTCGGTCGCCAGCAGCGCCACCCAGCTGGCGGCGATCGCGCCCGCGATGAACTGGCCCTCCGCCCCGATGTTCCACACGCTGGCGCGGAACGACACGGCGAGGCCCAGCGCGATCAACAGCAGCGGCGTCGCCTTGATCGCGAGCTCGCTCCAGCCCTGTGCGCTGCGCACCGGCTCGATGAAGAACAGCGTGAGCGCCTGTCCGGGCGACTTGCCGAGCAGCCAGAACACCAGCGCCCCGACGACGACCGTGATCGCGAGCGCGGCCACCGGCGACGCGACCGACAGCGCGACCGGGCCGCGACGGCTCACAGCCCGGCTCCGCTCATCCACTCGCCGATCTGCGAGATCGTCGCGTCGGCGATCGCGATCCGCGACGACAGCCGTCCGCGCGCCATCACCATCAGCGCGGTGCTGATCTCGAACAGCTCCTCGAGATCCTCGCTGACCACCAGCACGGCGCAGCCGCGGTCGGCCAGCGCGATCAGCTCGCTGCGAACCCGGGCGGTTGCGCCGACGTCGAGTCCCCATGTCGGCTGTGCGACGATCAGCAGGCGCGGCGCTGCGTCGACCTCGCGTCCCACGATGAACTTCTGGAGGTTGCCGCCCGAGAGGGTCCGGGCCAGCGCCGATGGACCCTCGGCCTTGACGTCGAACCGCGCGATCAGCCGCGCCGCGATGCGCCGGGCCACGCCACCGCGCAGCCAGCCGGCGCGCGCCACCGGCTCGCTCCGCGTCAGCAGCGTGTTGTCCGCCAGCGGCAGGCTCGGCACCGCGCCGTGCCCGATCCGCTCCTCGGGCACGTAGCGCAGACCGCGTGCGCGACGCTGGCGCGGCGACATCCGGCCGATGTCCTTGCCGGCCAGCCGCAGCGTGCCCGGCGGCGCGCCGCGGTCCTCGCCGGACAGCAGGTCCAGCAGCGCGGCCTGGCCGTTCCCGGAGATCCCCGCGATCCCCAGGATCTCCCCCTCTCGCACGGTGAGATCGAGCGTGCCGCTGGCGCCGTGCTGTGCGAGCGGCAGCCCGCGAACCTCGAGCACCACGTCGCCGCTGCGCGTTGCGCGGGTTGCCACCCGCGGCGGCGCCGCGCCCAGCATCAGCTGCGCGAGGCTCTGCGTGGTCTCGGTTCGCGGGTCGACCACCCCGGTCACCCGCCCGGCGCGCAGCACGGTACAGCGCTCGCACAGCGCGCGGACCTCGTCGAGCTTGTGGCTGATGTAGAGGATCGAGCAGCCGCCCGCGGCGATCCGGCGCAGCGTGGCGAACAGCCGCTCGATCGCCTGCGGCGCGAGCACGGACGTCGGCTCGTCGAGGATCAACAGGCGCGGCGAGGCCATCAGCGCACGCACGATCTCGACGCGCTGGCGCTGGCCGACCGACAGGCCGTCCACGACCTGGTCCGGCGGCAGCTCGAGCCCGTGCTCGCGCGCGAGCGCGACCAGCCCTGCGTCGACCGCGGCACGCGACATGCTCGCATCGAGGCCCAGCCAGATGTTCTCGGCGACCGTGAGCGTCTCGAACAGCGCGAAGTGCTGGAAGACCATCGCGACCCCGAGCCGGCGCGCGGCCGCCGGGCTGTCGATCCGGATCCGCTCGCCGTTCCAGCGCAGCTCGCCCTCGTCGGGACGCACCGCGCCATAGATGATCTTCATCAGCGTCGACTTGCCGGCGCCGTTCTCCCCCAGGACCGCGTGGATCTCGCCGGGCGCGACGGACAGATCGATCCGATCATTCGCGATCACCCCGGCCAGAGCCAAAGGATAGCGCTTGGTCACACCGACGAGCTCGAGCCGCGGCACCCCCGCGGCGGTCGCGATGTTTCGGCGGGACGTCTCGCTGGTTTCGACTTCAGGCATGCGCTGGCAGCCACTGCACGCTACCACCACCCGTACACGTCCCCATCCGCAAACACAAGCCGATCGATGCCGCTGGAGATCCCGATCGCGTAAGTCGTCCAGACGGTCCAAGTTCGAAGCCGTACGTGGCCAGGTGCCCGCTCGGCCTGGCCACCGAGCCGAACCGCGCGCGAGGCCATGCAGCAGCACGACGAGCGGCTTCCTGGTGGGTCGATCACGGCACAGTGACGCATACGACGCTGTGGGCATCATATCCGCCTCACAGGGCTCGGTCGCCGGGCTGGCTCCGTTACGCTCGCGCGGCCGCGCGTTGTCGCGCCGCGGTTGGCCGACCCGCGCGGCACGGGCAGTTGCCCCAACCCTCGAAATCAGGAGTATGATCAGATGAAGACAATCGCTGGAGTGCTGTTCGTTGCAGGGCTGTGTGTCGCCGGATGTGCCACCGAACCCGAAGCTGGGGAGTCGACGGCGTCGCAGGAGGTCTCGACCGGGGTGCGGTGTAGCGACAAGACGTGGAAG
>DATAPF010000427.1:0-11839 GCA_036265355.1 Kofleriaceae bacterium
TGGTGGTGGTGTCGCCGGCCGGGGTCTGGCGGGTGCGCGCCGACGATCCGGTCGCACCGCTGGCGGGGGCGAGCGACGCGCTGGCGGCCGAGGTCGCCGCCGCCGCGGACGGCTACGGCGTGCGACCCGGCGACGACGCGGTGTTCGTGATCGATGGCCGCGGCGTGGTGCGCTTCACCTACCGGATCCAGCACCGCGGCGACGTGTGGACCCGGCTGGGCGAGGCGCTCGCGATCGCGGGCCGCGGCGTGCGCGCCCGCGACGCGCACGACGCCCGCCAGCGCGTGCTGTTCACCCGGCGCGAGTGGGCGGTGACCTGCCTGGTCGCCGGCTGCGCCACCGCGTTCCTCGCCGGCTGCAAGGAGCAGGAGCGGCCCCCCGCGCGGCGCGGCCCCGACGCCGAGCCGGGGCCCGACATCGAGGTCACGCTGCGGATCAACGGCAAGCCGCGCCGGCTGACGCTCGACCCGCGGACGTCGCTGCTCGACGCGCTGCGCGAGCGGATCGGGCTGACCGGCACCAAGAAGGGCTGCGACATGGGCCAGTGCGGCGCGTGCACCGTGCTGGTCGGCGGCAAGCGGGTCGCGTCGTGCCTGACGCTCGCGGTGATGGCGCAGGGCAAGGACATCACGACGATCGAGGGCCTCGCCGACGGCGGCGCACTGCACGCGATGCAGCGCGCGTTCGTCGAGCACGACGGCCTGCAGTGCGGCTTCTGCACGCCGGGCCAGATCATGTCGGCGGTCGGCCTGCTCGGCGAGGGCCGCGCGCGCAGCGACGACGAGGTCCGCGAGCAGATGAGCGGCAACATCTGCCGGTGCGGCGCCTACCCCAACATCATCGCCGCGATCCAGGCCGCGCGCCGCACCCTCGGCTGACCCGGGCCCGGAAGGAGCATCGATGCAGCCGTTCGCATATGTGCACGCAGAGTCGATCGATCACGCGCTGGCCAGCGCCCGGCGCGGCGACGCGCGCTACATCGCCGGCGGCACCACGCTGATCGATCTGATGCGGCTCGAGGTGATGCGACCGACCACGGTCGTCGACATCACCGGGCTGGCCGCCGGGCTGGCCGCGATCGAGGACACCGGCCGCGGCGTGCGGATCGGCGCGCTCGCGACCAACACCGACGTCGCGTACCACCCGCTGATCACCGCGCGGTTCCCCGCGCTGTCGGAGGCGCTGCTGTCCGGCGCGTCGCCCCAGCTGCGCAACATGGCGACGGTCGGCGGCAACCTGATGCAGCGCACGCGCTGCCCGTACTTCCGCGACGGGACCTCGCCGTGCAACAAGCGCGCGCCCGGCTCGGGCTGCGCGGCGCTCGACGGCTACACCCGGTCGCACGCGGTGCTCGGGACCAGCGGGCGCTGCATCGCGACCCACCCGTCGGACATGTGCGTCGCGCTGGTCGCGCTCGACGCGGTCGTCCACACCCGCGGCCCGTCGGGCAACCGCGCGATCCCGGTCACCGAGCTCCACACCCTGCCCGGCGACCACCCCGAGATCGAGAGCGTGCTCGTGCCCGGCGAGCTGGTGACCCACGTCGAGCTGCCGGCGACGCCGCTGGCCGCGCGCTCGCGCTACACCAAGGTCCGCGATCGCGCGTCGTTCTCGTTCGCGCTGGCGTCCGCGGCGGTCGCGCTCGAGCTCCGGGCCGGGACGGTCCACGACGCCCGGATCGCGCTCGGCGGGCTCGCGACCAGGCCGTGGCGGGCGGTCGAGGCCGAGCGCTGGCTGATCGGCAAGCGCGCCGCGCTCGACAGCTTCCGGCGCGCCGCCGCGATGGCGCTCGACGGCGCGGCGCCGCGCGACGACAACGCGTTCAAGGTCGAGCTCGGGCGCCGCACGGTGCTCCGCGCGCTGCAGCGAGGTGCGTCGTGAGCTCGGTCGGCTCGCCGCTCGACCGGGTCGACGCGATCGCCAAGGTCACCGGCGGCGCAGGCTACGCCGCGGACACCCCGGTCGCCGACGTCGCGCACGCGGTGGTGGTCGGCAGCACCGTGGCGCGCGGCCGGCTGCGCGGGGTCGACAGCTACGAGGCGCGCCGGATGCCGGGCGTGCTCGCGGTGCTCGCGCCGGGCGCGGCGCCGCGCCTGCCCGCCGCCCAGCGCAACCCCAAGAACCCGGGCGACCGGGTGCTCCAGCTGCTGCAGGACGACAAGATCTGGTACGCCGACCAGCCGATCGCCGTCGTGGTCGCCGACACGCTGGAGCACGCCCAGCACGCCGCCGCGCGGATCACCGCGACCTACGACGCCACCGCGCCGATCGCCGCGATCGAGGCCGCGCTCGGCGACGCGTTCGACCCCGGCAAGATGGGGCCCAACGGCGAGGCGCAGAGCACCCGCGGCGACCTCGACGCGGGGCTGATCGCAGCGAAGACCAAGATCACCCAGACCTACACCACCCCGGTCGAGAACCACAACCCGATGGAGCCGCACGCGACGATCGCCGTGTGGCAGGGCGACACCCAGCTGACCCTGTACGACGCGACCCAGGGCATCTTCGGCGTGCGCGGCAAGATCGCCCGGACGTTCGGGCTCGACCCGCGCGACGTCCGCGTGATCGACCACTACGTCGGCGGCGGGTTCGGCTGCAAGGGCACGCCGTGGTCGCACGTCGCGCTCGCCGCGCTCGCCGCCAAGGCGGTCGGCCGGCCGGTCAAGCTCGTGCTGACCCGGCAGCAGATGTTCTCGCTGGTCGGCCACCGGCCCAGGACGATCCAGACCCTCACGCTGGGGACCGACGAGTCGGGCAAGCTGACCGCGATCCGTCACGCCGTGGTGTCGGAGACCTCGCGGTTCGACGAGTTCGTCGAGCCCAGCGCGCTGCAGACCCGGTATCTGTACTCGTGCCCCAACGTGGTCACCTCGCACAAGCTGGTGCGGATCGACGTCCCGACGCCGACGTTCCAGCGCGCGCCCGGCGAGGCGACCGGCACGTTCGCGCTCGAGTCCGCGATCGACGAGCTCGCCATCGCGCTCGCCATCGATCCGCTGGAGCTGCGGATCCGCAACCACAGCGTGCGCGACGAGCAGGACGACAAGCCGTACTCGAGCAACGCGCTGCTCGAGTGCTACCAGCGCGCCGCCGAGCGGTTCGGCTGGGCCCGGCGCGACCCCAGGCCGGGGTCGATGCGCGATGGCAACCTGCGGATCGGCTGGGGTATGGCGACCGCGACCTACCCGGCGCGGATCTCGCCGTCGTCGGCGATCGCGCGGATGCAGCGCGACGGCATGCTGGTGGTCCAGGCCGGCACCCAGGACATCGGCACCGGGACGTACACGATCATGACCCAGATCGCGGCCGACGCGATGGGCGTCCCGGTCGACCGCGTCCGGTTCGAGCTCGGCGACACCGCGTTCCCCGAGACCCCGGTGTCGGGCGGCTCGCAGACCGCGGCGAGCACCGGCACGGCGGTCAAGCTCGCGGTCGCCAAGCTGCGCGATCAGCTCGCGGCGCTGCGGACCTCACCCGACGAGCCGTGGGCCGCGGTGGTCGCGCGCAGCGGCCGGACCGAGCTCACCGCCGAGCACAGGACGGCCGAGCGCCCGGCGACCCATTCGTACCACTCGCACGGCGCGGTGTTCGCCGAGCTCCGGATCGATCCCGACACCGGCGAGATCCGCGTGGTGCGGGTGGTCGGGGCCTACGCCGCGGGCACGATCCTCAACCCCAAGACGGCGCGCAGCCAGCTCCAGGGCGGCATCGTGTGGGGCATCGGCATGGCGCTGCAGGAGCACACGGTGCGCGATCTCCGCACCGCGCGCGTGGTGACCCGCGACCTCGCCGACTACCACGTCCCGGTCCACGCCGACGTGCCCGAGCTCGACGTGATGTTCGTCGACGAGCCCGATCCGTTCGTCAACCCGCTCGGGGTCAAGGGCGTCGGCGAGCTCGGCATCACCGGCATCACCGCCGCGATCGCCAATGCGGTTCATCACGCGACCGGCCGCCGGATCCGCGACCTGCCGATCACGCTCGACAAGCTGCTGTGATTTCGCCCCCCCGTTCCGCGCGTCCTGTGTCATGGTCCGCGCTCCCTCAAGGAGCATTTCAATGACCACGATTCGCGCATGTACCGCGCTCGCCGCGGCCATCCTCGCCGGAGCCACCGCAGCGATGCTGGCGGTCACCGTCGCGCCCACCCCGGCGTTCGCCGATCCGCCCGCCAAGCCGGCGACCGACAAGAAGGCCGACAAGCCGGCGGCGCCGGCGCCCAAGACCGACAAGACCGACAAGACCGAGAAGACCGAGAAGACCGAGAAGAAGGAGGTGGTGTCGGACGCCGATGCCAAGCGGTTCTCCGACTTCTTCGACAAGCTGGTGACGATCGTCGTCACGACCCAGGAGGACTGCGTCAAGATGGCGGCCGGCGTCAACGGCCACATCGACGCGAGCCAGGCGCTGATCAACGAGATGAACAGCCCCAAGAACAAGGACAAGGAGCTGCCCCCGGCCGTCAAGGAGCGGATCCAGAAGAAGGCCCGCGAGGAGCTGACCCCGGCGATCATCAAGAAGTGCTCGCAGGACAAGGGCGTCGAGGCCGCGTTCAACCGGATGGGCGCGGGCAGCGGCAAGTAGCGAGATCCGCTTGGCGCCCGATCGCGGCTCGGGCATACTCGAGCCCGGCGGGACGCCGGGCCGGCATGTGCCGGGCTACCCCGCCTCCGAGGTGAGAGGGTATCATGAACACGAAATTTGGCGTCGGGAACGTGCTGGCGATTGGGTTCAGGATCTGGTTGCGCAACCTCGTTCCGTTTCTGCTGATCACGGGGCTGTTCTACGCGGTGCCGTGGATCTGGGCCGCGAGCGTCGTGCACGGCGAACCGACGCTGGAGAGCTTGCCGCTCGCCGCGAGCGCGCTCGGGATCGCGACGATGCTCGCGATCCCGCTCAACGTGCTGGTGTCGGCGGCGCTGACCTACGGTGTGGTGATGGAGCTGCACGGCCGGCGCGCGTCGATCGGCACCTGCATCACGACCGGGATCGTCCGGTTCTTCCCGGCGCTCGGCGTCGGTCTGCTGACCTGGCTGTGTATCGCCGGCGCGTCGATCCTGCTGGTCGTGCCCGGCCTCATCGTGTCCTGCATGCTCTACGTGGCGATGCAGGCGTCCGTGCTGGAACGCCCCGGCCTGGTCGGCGCGCTCCGCCGCAGCCGCGAGCTGACCCGGGGCCACAAGTGGCAGATCTTCGGCCTGGTACTCCTCCTCGGCTTGATCAGCGTCGGTACCAACCTGATCGCGAGGTCGGTGGTGTCATTCAAGCCGCAGACCGTCGAGGAAGCGTTCCGGAACTTGTCAAACCTGATGTACGTCGGCGTGTTCCAGCAGCTCGTGTTCGGCTCGCTCGGCGCGGTGATGGCGAGCGTCGCCTACTACCTGCTGCGCCTCGAGAAGGAAGGCACCAGCGCCGCAGAGCTCGCGGCGATCTTCGACTGACGCCGCGGGCTATTTCGAGAACTTGTCCTCGCGCCGCTGGCCGAACAGGAGCTTCTGCTCCAGGTGAGCGCGCTGCGCGGCGTAGAACTCGTGCAGGAAGCGCTCGTCGTCGGTGACCTGGCCCTCGTAGCGGATCTTGGCGCGGACCCTCTCGGACACGGTGCGCAGCGCCCCGAGGTGCGCCGGGTCGTCCGGGCGGGTTCGCAGCACGCCCTCGAGCACCTGGAGCTCGTAGATGCCGTAGATCGCGAGCTGCGCGTCGCTGAACACGTGGACCGCAGCCGGTGGGGTGCCGGGCACGCGGCGCGCCGGCGCAGCCGCCTCATCGGCCAGGTCGGGCAGCAGCACGACCCGGGGCTGCATCACGACGCGGGTGCCGGCGATCATGTCGCCGACGCGCAGCCGGTCCTTGTTGAACAGCGGCATGAGCAGGAACACCATCGCCCACGCCCCGGCGCACAGCTGGGCCCAGCCCGGCGCCTCGGGCCACACCACGTTGCCCATCACCAGCAGCCGGAGCGGCGTCCAGACCTCCAGCTCGCGGATCAGGTTGCGCGCCAGCACGGCGCTGGTCTCCAGCTGGCCGCCACGGGCGTCGATCACCCGGATCCCGACCTTGCGCTTGCCGGGCGTCGCACCCTGCCAGCGGACCTCGAACACCGCGAAGTAGAAGTTCACCAGCACGAACACCAGGATCACGATCGCGGCGCGCAGCCAGGTGCCGGAGCTGCCAACCGCCAGCGTCAGCCCCCACCACACCGCCACCACCACCGCCATCTGCAGCGCCAGGTCGATCACGAACGCCACCGCACGATCGCCGGCGCGCGCCAGGGTGAATCGCAGCGGGACGCCCTCCGGCGTCACGATCTCGCGAACCAGCGCGGTGTCGTCGGTGGCGCGCAGCGGGGACGGCAGCGCCGGGTTCATCGCGCGACCTCCATCGCGCCGCGGACCGACGGTGCCGGGCGCTCCCGACCGCGCCCGACGAAGCCGAAGTAGTAGATCCACCACGCCGAGCTGGTCGCCGCGACCGCGAGCCGGATCGGTACGCTGGTCACGGTCTGGCGGAACACGCCCTCGATCAGACCGGCGATGAACAGCATCACCACCGCACCGATCACGATGACCGCCGCGGCGCGGCCGTGCTCGCGCAGGCTGTCCATCCGGGTCCGCGCGCCGGGGAACACCAGCGCCTGTGCGAGCAGCAGGCCGGCGGCACCGCACAGCATGACCGCGGACAGCTCGGTCACGCCGTGCGGCAGCATCCACGCCCACAGGTCGAGCGCGAGCCCGCGGGAATGGAACAGCGCCGCGAACCCGCCGAGCACCAGCCCGTTGTAGAACAGCAGCACCAGGGTCGGGAGCCCGGCGACGAACCCGGTCGCGAACGCGAGGATCCCGATCCGCGCGTTGTGCGAGAACAGGCTGGCCGCGAACGTGGTGAGCATCCCCGAGCCGGTCTCGACGTGGTACAGCCCGTCGCGCAGCTCGGCGGTCGATGATGCCGGCGTCCGGCCCTGCGCCATGTCACCGACGAACGCGTAGTAGTAGTCGAGATCGGACGAGGTCAGCCGGTACGCCGCGATCGCCGCGGCCAGGCTGACCAGCACCGCCGCCAGGATGTGCCAGCGCGCGCGGCGCACCGTGGCCGGCAGCTTCCAGCCGAAGAACTCGGCGAGCTCGCGGCGCAGGTGCCGGCGCGTGCCGTAGACCACGAAGTAGGCCCGGCCGACCAGGTTCTCGAGGTACTCGGTCAGCGCGCGGTCGAGCGAGATGCTGCGCGCGACCGACAGCGACGACAGCGCCGCGCGGTAGAGGTGGGGCAGCCGCGCCAGCTGATCGGCGCCGAGCGTGCGCAGCCCGCGCTGGTCGGCGGCCGCGATCAGGTCCTCGAGCTCGCGCCAGGTCGCCTCGCGCTCGCGGCGGAACTCGACGCTGCGCAGCTCGCGAGGATGGATCTCGATCGCCATCAGAACAGCTCCCGGCGCTTGATCTGCAGGTAGCGGTTGACCACCGCCATCGAGAACCGGTCGGGCACGGTGTCGATGCAGTGCGCGCCGACCCGGCGCAGCCGCTCCAGCACGACGCCGCGCTCGCGCGAGAAGTCTGCTGCGACCACCGCCTGGTGCAGCGCGGCGAGCGACCGCGGCGGGGTCAGCGCGCGGGTCTCCAGCGACGGATCGCGCACCGCGACGAACAGCACCAGGTGGCGGCGGGCGAGCCGGGTGACGTTGTCGATCATCAGCTCGGCAGTCACGGTATCGAGGAAGTCGGTGAACAGCACGACCAGCGAGCGCCGGCGCAGCCGGGTCGACAGCTCGGCGAGCGTGAGCGTGTAGTTGGTCTCGACCGTCCGGTAGTCGATCTCGGCCGAGATCGCCTGCAGGCGCTGGAACGCATGCATGCCGCCGGCCGGCTCGGCCCAGTGCCGGACCCGCTCGTCGAACCCGAGCAGGCCGACCCGGTCGCCTGTGCGCAGGCAGAACCAGCCGAGCAGGATCGCGGCGTTGATCGCATGATCGAGCTTGGGCACACCGCCGACCGGCTCGGCCATCAGCTGCCCGGCGTCGACCGCGAGCACGACCTGGTGGTTGCGCTCGGCCCGGAACTCCTGGCACAGCAGCTTCCGGTGCCGGGCCGACGCCTTCCAGTCGATCGCGCGGTGGTCGAGCCCGGGCACGAACTCGCGCAGCGCCTCGAACTCCGAGCCGTCGCCGAGGAACTTCTCGACCTTGAGGCCGGTCATGAAGCTGTGGTCGGAGAACATCCGCAGCGCGATCGCGCGAACCAGGCCGAGGTTGGGCACCACACCGACCCGCTGGTCGATCGGCGCGGCGACCCGGTGCTCGATCAGGCCGAGCGGCCCGGTCCACCGCGCGTGCACCGCGCGCAGTGCGTGATCGCCGCGCCGGCGCGGGACCAGCGGGATCGCGACCTCGCCGCGCACCGGCTGGCGCGGTCCGGCGGCGCGCAGCGCGACCCGGCTCGGCGGCTGGGGCGCGAGCGCGTCGTCGAGCTCGGCGAGCAGCTCGATCGAATCCCGGCCCGCGCCGCCGCGCCGGCGGGCGGACAGCTCGACCACCGCCTCGCCGGTCTCGCCGATGAACAGCTGCGCGGGCATCCGGGCGGCGACCCGCAGGTGGCGGCGCGGCAGCGCGAGCAGCGCGTCGAACCCGGCGAGCGTCACCGCGGCGCCGAGGTACGCCAGCCACACCGTCCACAGCCGGGGATGGATCGTCACCGCACCGAGCGCGACCGGGATCCCGGCGAGGAACACGAGCAGGCAGCGCAGCGTCGGACGCATGGCTAGCGCGGCACCGGCAGCTGGTCGAGGATCTGGCGCACGACGGCCTCCGCGGTGAGCCCCTCGATCTCGGCGCCGGGTGCCAGCACGATGCGGTGGCGCAGCGCCGGCACCGCGAGCAGCTTGATGTCGTCGGGCAGGACGTAGTCTCGGCCGTGCAGCGCGGCGTAGGCGCGACTCGCCGTGGCCAGCATCGTGGCCGCGCGCGGCGACGCACCGAACGCGATGCTGGGCCGCTCGCGGGTCGCGCGCACCAGGTCGACGAGGTAGTCGAGGATCGCGTCGCTGATCCGGATCTGCCGCACGACCTCGCGCATCGCGATCACCACGCCGAGGTCGGCGACCGGCTGGAGCTGGAAGTCGGCGAGCCGCGGCATCGTGGTGCGATGGCCATGGCGGCGCACCACGTCGCGCTCCTCGTCGCGCGATGGGTAGCCGATCACGACCTTGAACAGGAAGCGGTCGAGCTGGGCCTCGGGCAGCAGGTAAGTCCCCTCCTGCTCGATCGGGTTCTGGGTCGCGATCACCATGAAGCCGTCCCCGAGCTCGTGATCCACGCCGTCGACGGTGACCGCCCGCTCCTGCATCGCCTGGAGCAGCGCTGCCTGGGTCTTGGGTGGCGTCCGGTTGATCTCGTCGGCGAGCAGCAGCTGGGTGAAGATCGGCCCCTTGGTCAGCGTGAACCGGTTGGTCTGGAAGTTGAACAGGTTGGTGCCGATGATGTCGCCCGGCATGAGGTCGGGCGTGAACTGGATGCGGCCGAACGCCAGCGACAGCCCGCTCGCGAACGCCCGTGCGAGCAGCGTCTTGGCCACGCCGGGGACCCCCTCGAACAGCACGTGGCCCTCGCACAGCAGCGACACCAGCAAGAGATCGATCGCGTGGTCCTGGCCCACGACGACCCGGTGAACCTGCTCGCGCAGGCGGTCCGCAACGTCACGAATGCTCGTCAGATCCATGTGTCATGTCCATTCGCCAGCGATACACGGCGTCGGCGACCTCGACCACCCGGGCCGGCGTGTGCGCGGTCTCGACGTCGCGCTCCAGCCCGGTCAGCGAGATCCGGCCGCCGCGCACCGCGCGCACCCGCTCCAGCCACGCCGTGATCGCGACCGGCGGCAGCGCGGGGGCGTGCAGCGCGTGGCGCACCGCCGCGACGCTCAGCGCGAGGTAGCGCCGCAGCGCGTGCGCGTGGTGGCCGCCGTGGTGAAGCAGCGCAGCGGTGTTGCGGATCAGGAAGTCCTTGCCCGGCGCGATCGGCGGCGGCGCCGCGCGGCGCGGCCCGAACCGGACCATCGCGGCCCACACCACCAGCACCGCGCACACCAGCACCTGGAGCGTCGCGAGCACGAGCGGGAACCCGAGCAGCGCGTGGACCAGGCTCGGAGACCGGGCGTAGCCGTGCAGGGTCTCGTCGATCACGACCGGGCCGCCGTCGCGCAGGTCGTCGATCAGCTGGACCGCGAACCGCGCGTTCTCGGGGTGGCGCAGCCCGAAGTTGTTGAGCACGTCGGGATCGCTCAGCACGTCGAGCTCGCCGCGGTCGAGCTCACGCCGGCCGAGCAGCCAGTCGCCGCGCGGGCCGGCGATGATCGCGGTCAGCGCCGTACCGGCGATCAGCTGCGGCTCGCGGATCACCGGCCGCAGGTTGCCGGACCCGAGACCGGCGCCCGGCGCAACCGCGCGGTGGACCCCGGTGTCGGCGAGGTCGAGCGCCTCGAGCACCGCGGTGACGTCGTCCACCGGCAACAGGCTGGCATCCTCGATCCAGCGCTTGCCACGCTCGACCGAGCCGTACCACTTGGGCAGCACGACCAGCGCGCGCGGCGCCGCATCGACCAGCGCGGCGAGCCGCGCGCGCGACGCCGGATCGCTGACCGCGGGTTCGGCGACGATCAGCAGGCCGTGGCGGGCGCGCGCCGCGGAGTCGCTGCGGCTGACCACGACCGGCACGCCCAGCCTGCCCAGCAGCTCGACCAGCCCGCGGTGGCCGATCGCCGACACCGAGTAGCCGTCGACGCCCGCGGAGCGCCGGTCGCCGAGGTCGTCGCCGAGCACGGTGAGCACGACCGCGACCGCCAGCGACGCTCCCACCACACCGATCACCGCGATCAGCGCGGTGCGCGACCACGGGCCGGTCATGCCGCCGGTCATGCCGCCGCTCCGGTCCGCGCGGCGCCGCCGGTGCGGAACGCCACCGCGAACATGGTGAATTGCTGGCGGCAGCGTTCGTAGTCCGCCGCGTTCGCCGGCTCGTCGCCGAAATGCGTGATCTCGACCGCGGTGATCAGGCCGGCGAGCGCGCTGCGCGCGTCGGCCACGAGCGGCACGCGGGCCAGGATCTCGCGGCTGGTCATCGCCGGCGCGACCCGCAGCGCGGCGCTGCGCGCGAGCTCGTGCAGGGTACGGAGCAGCAGCGTGTGGATCGCCTCGGCGAACTCGCGGCGCCCGGCGAGCTCGTCGGCGTCGCCCAGCGGCCGCTCGATGATCGCCGCGCTCGCGGCCTGCATGCGCTCGCGAGCGTCGGGGTCGACCGCGAGCTCCGCGTCGCCGCCGTAGCGCGACAGCTCGCTGGCCAGCCACGACGCGAGCAGCACTGCCGCGACGACGACCAGCGCCCACATCACGAACGTCATCACCGACGACCCGCGCGCGTCCTCGTGGCTCCGGGTATCGACCGTCCGGGCGCGCTCGGCCTCGTCGAGCTCGCCACCTGCGCGCCGCCCGGGCAGCGCGGACGCCCCCCCGCCCGACCCGCGGCCGGCCCGGTAGCGCGGCAGCTCCGGCTGGTAACTGTCGTCGAGCACCGCCTGGCGCGCGCGCTCGATCGCCGCATCGTCGGTCACCCCGGATCCCGTCCCTGCCCGCGGCGCGCCGGGCAGTCCCTCGGCAGCCGCGCCGGCCGGTGCCGCGGCTCCGAGCGCCACCGCCAGCGCCACGCGGATGAGACATCCATACGCCCCCACCCGCCGACCATCGCATATCGGCGCGCGCGCCGCATCGCGACGTGAACGATCCCTCTGCGTCACCACACCGTCACCGCCGCGGCGCCGCTGATCGCCGGAATTGCTTCCGGCGGACGGCGCCGCGGCAC
>DATAPF010000428.1:0-14665 GCA_036265355.1 Kofleriaceae bacterium
CGCGCCGGCAAGACCGTGACGACGTTCACGGCGAGCGCGGACGCGGCGCCCGGGGCGCGACTGGACGTCGCTGCGATCGCGCGCGCGATGGTCGGCACGGATCTGCCCGCTGCGCCGGCCGCCGTCGCGCCGGCCGCGGGCGCGCGCACCGTGCTCGAGCTGTCGGGGGTGAGCGTCGGCAGCGAGCTGCGCGCGATCGACCTCGCGGTCCGCGCCGGCGAGATCGTCGGCGTCGCCGGCGTCGATGGCAATGGCCAGCGCGAGCTGGCGCTGGCGATCGCCGGGCTGGTCCGGTCGACCGGCGAGGTCCGGATCGGCGGGCAGCTCGCCTCGCGTGCCTCGCCGGCGGCGCGGTTCGCGCTCGGCCTGGCCCACATCCCCGAGGATCGCCAGCACGGCGGGCTATGGCTCGATGCGACGATCGCCGACAACCTCGCGCTCGGCCGCGCCGACGTCACCGGCCGGTTCCGGACCGATCGCGCGCGCGTGCTGGCCCACGCCCGCACGCAGATCACCGAGCTCGATATCCGGCCGGCCGCGCCGGCCGCGGTGGTGCGATCGCTGTCGGGCGGCAACCAGCAGAAGGTCGTGATCGGCCGCGAGCTGTCGCGGCGCGATCTGTCGTGCGTGCTCGCGGCGCAGCCGACCCGCGGCGTCGACCTCGGCGCGGTCGTGCGGATCCACGACCGCCTGCGCAGCGCCGCGGCCGCGGGCGCAGGCGTGCTGGTGATCTCGGCCGATCTCGACGAGCTGCTCGCGCTGTGCCACCGCCTCGTCGTCCTGCTGCGCGGCCGGATCGTCGGCGAGCGAGCGGGCGAGGCGCTGCGCGACGCCGGGGCGCGCAACGCGCTCGGGGCGCTGATGACCGGCGCGGAGGCCGCATGACGACGCCCGACGCACCCGGACGCCCGTCCGACGCGCGCGAGCCAGGGCCCGACCCGGTCTGGGTCCGGCTGCCCCAGGCGTTCCGCATCCCGTTCTCCGGTGCGCGGCGCGAGCTCCAGACCGCGGCGATCGGCCTGCTCGTATCGATCGCGATCGGCAGCCTGCTGATGCTGATCGTCGGCAAGGCGCCCGGCCAGGTGTGGTGGGCGATGCTGAGCGAGACGGCGAGCGATCCGTCGCTGATGGGCCAGGCGCTGTACCGGGCGACCGGGATCGTGCTGACCGGGCTCGCCGTCGCGCTCCCGCTCGAAGCCGGACTGTTCAACATCGGCGGCGAGGCGCAGATCACCGCCGGCGTCGTGGCGTGCGCGCTGGTCGGCACCGCGCTGCCGGGCGCAACCCCGGCGGTGATCGCGATCCCCGTGTGCCTGCTCGCGGCGGCCGCCGCCGGCGGTCTGATCGGCGGCACGATCGGCGGGCTGCGCGTCGCGCGCGGCGCGCACGAGGTGATCACGTCGATCATGCTCAACGCGATCGTCGCGAGCTTCGCCCTGTACCTGGGCAACCGCGTGATGTTCCGCAACGGCACGACGACCGGCGCGCCGATCGCGTCCGGCGCGGAGCTGCCGCAGCTCGGCCTGGGTGGCAGCTCGGCCAACGCCTCGATCGTGGTCGCCGTGCTCGCGGTGGCCGTGGTGTGGTGGCTGCGCGCGAGGACCACCTGGGGGGTGGCGTGGCGCGCCGTCGGTCAGAGCCCGGAGGCGGCCCGCACGGCCGGGATCTCGGTCGGCAAGGTCCGGATCGTGGTGATGACCGCGGCGGGTGCGCTGGCCGGGCTGGCGGCTGCGAACTTCGTGATGGGGAACAAGCACGCGTTCGAGGAGGGCCTGGGGCGCGGCACCGGGTTCGCCGGGATCTCGGTGGCGCTGCTCGGCCGCATGCATCCGGTCGGCGTCGTGCTCGCCGCGCTCGTGCTCGGGTTCCTGGCGTCGGGGGGCGTCGCCGTCAGCACCTACGTGCCCAAGGAGCTGGTCGAGGTGCTGCAGCCGGTGGTCGTGCTCGCGGTGGCCGCGGCGGTGCCGCTGGTGCGCCGCATGGAGGCCGCCGCATGAGCGAGCTGTTCGGCGTGGTGTTCTCGATCACCTTCGTGACCCAGGTGGTGCGCATCGCCGTGCCGTACGCGCTGGCGGCGATGGGCGGCGCGGTCACCGAGCGCTCGGGCGTGATCGACCTGGCGCTCGAGGCCAAGCTGCTGTTCGGCGCGTTCGCCGCCGCGGCGGTCGGCCACGCGACCGACTCGGCGCTGCTCGGCCTGGGCGGCGGGATGGCGGCCGGCATGGTGGTCGCCGCGGTCCAGGTCGGCATTGCGCTTCGCCTGGGCGCCGATCAGGTGATCGTCGGGGTCGCGCTCAACGTGGTCGCGGCGGGCGGGACGCGGTTCCTGCTCCAGCTGCTGTTCCACGAGGGCGCCAACTCGCCGCCGTGTCCGGCATTCGGCGACGCCGTGCTGACCAACCCGATCGTCTGGCTGACCGCGATCGCCGCGATCGCCGTGCCGTTCGCGCTGCGCCGGACGCGGTGGGGGGTCCGGCTGCGCGCGGCCGGCGATCGCCCCGACGCGCTGGTCGCGGTCGGCGTGTCGCCGACCCGGGCCCGGCTCGCGGCCGCGCTGGTCGGCGGGGCGCTGGCCGGCGCCGGTGGCGCCCAGCTGTCGCTCGCGGTCGGCGGCTTCGTCGCCGACATGTCGTCGGGCCGCGGCTACATCGCGCTGGCGATGGTCATCCTGTCCGGCTGGCGGCCGGCGTGGGCCGTGATCGCGTGCGTCGGCGTCGCGATCGCCGAGGCGCTGAGCATCGCGTTCCAGGTCACCGGCGTGCCGGTCGCCCACGAGCTGATCGCCCTGTTTCCCTACGTCACCACGCTCGCCGTGCTGATCATCTTCCGCGGCGACCGCCGCTCCCCGCCGCGCTCGCTCGGCCGCCTGTAGGGCGCGCCTGCAGGGCGGAACGCCGGGAGAACGCCGGCACGCGAGCTCGCCGGGGGCTGCTGCGCGGATGGGTGTCGGAGCCGCGCCCGCCGAATCACCACCCGTCTCGCGCGGGCCCCGCGAGGTATGTGCGGGGCAAGGCTCGGCCTATCCAAATCACGGTCGCAGCGTCCGACCCCATCCTGCTCGCGGTCGCCCCCGGCGGCCCGCGTTGGCGTCTCGCGATCGCACTGCGCTATTCACATCTCGTCGGGCGCCGCAATGCCGAGCATGCCGAGGCCATCGCGCAGCGTCGCCTGCACGGCGGCGGTGAGCGCGAGGCGCGCCCGGCGGGTCGCGGCGTCCTCGCACAGCACGCGCAGCGCTGCGTCGCCGTTGCCCAGCGTGTACCAGCGCGAGAACTCGGCGGCGAGGCCGAGCAGGTAGTGCGCGATCA
Source organism: Kofleriaceae bacterium (assembly GCA_036265355.1). Taxonomy (GTDB): domain Bacteria; phylum Myxococcota_A; class Polyangia; order Haliangiales; family Haliangiaceae; genus JABFXX01. The sequence continues at coordinate 3,309 of DATAPF010000428.1, forward strand.
CGTGCGGCTCGCAGGCGTCGGCCGCGCGGACGACGGCGTCGGGGAACTCGAGCAGGCGGCGCGCGACCGCCCACTCGGCGTCGTGCGCGAGGCGGCCGAGGTCGACGCCGTCCAGGCCGGTCACCGCGGCGCCGGCCTTGCGGGCGATCGACGCGCAGCGCGCGTGGCTGTACTGGAGGTACGGGCCGGAGTCGCCCTCGAGCGAGACGGCGTGGTCGATGTCGAAGTCGACGTCCTTGTCGCGCTGCGGGGCGAGGTTGGCGAACACGATCGCGCCGATCCCGACCTGGCGCGCGACCTCGGCGACCCGGCCGGGTGGCATCTCGGGGTTGATCTGGGCGATCAGGTCCTTGACCATGGTCTCGGCGATCGCGAACACGTCGCGCATCAGCACGACGTTGCCGAGCCGGCTCGCCGAGCGCTGGTTGTTGATCTTGACCAGGCCGTACTGGACGTGCTCGCAGCGGTCGGCCCAGGCGTGGCCCATCCGGCCGAGCAGCTTGAACAGCTGGCGGAAGTGCAGCGCCTGGCCGCGGTCGACGACGTAGAGCGAGCGCGTGAAGTGGAAGTTGGCCCAGCGGTACTCGGCGGCGGCGACGTCGCGGGTGGCGTACAGCGTGGTGCCGTCGCGGGTCCGCAGCAGGATCGGGGTCTTCTCGTCGGGGAGCTCGACGACCAGCGCGCCCTGGCTCTCGCTGGTCAGGCCGCTGGCGGCGAGCCGGTCGAGCAGCGGGGGCAGGTCGGGCTCGTAGGCGGACTCGCCGCGCACCTCGTCGTAGTCGATTCCGAGAATGTCGTAGACGCCCTGGAACTCGGCCCACGACACGTCGCGGAACCGCTGCCACAGCGCGCGGGCGTCCGGATCGCCGGCCTCGAGCCGCTTGAACCAGGCGCGGCCCTCCTGCTCGAGGGCCGGGTCCTGCTTCATCGCGGCGTTGAACCGGACGTACAGCGCGTTGAGCGCGGTGACGTCGAGCGGCTCGACCGGGCCCCACCGCGCCCAGGCGGCGAGCAGCATGCCGTGCGTGGTGCCCCAGTCGCCGAGGAAGTTGATGCCGACGACGCGGTAGCCGAGCGCGCGGAAGGTCTGGGCGAGCGCGTGGCCGATCGTCGTACCCCGGATGTGGTGGTAGGCGAGATGCTTGGAGATGTTGGGCGAGCCGTAGTCGATGCAGATCGTCTTGCCGGCGCCGAGCTCGCCGGGCACGAGCCGGCCGCGAAGGGCGCCGTCGATCACCCAGCGGTAGGTGGCGTCGCGCTGGGCGCGGAAGTTGACGAACGGACCGGCGGCGGTCGCGCTGGCGAGCAGCTCGGTGGGCCGGAACGCCGCCGCGATCGCGCCGGCGACCTCGGCCGGGCTCTGCTTGCGCGCCTTGGCGATCGCGAAGCAGCCGACCGCGAGGTCGCCCAGCTCGGGGCGCGGAGGCGCCTCGACCTTGAGATCGGTGGCCGCGATGCCCCCGTGCGCTGCGACCGCCTCGGCCGCTGCGCGGTGCAGAGGCGTATGATGCGTGGCCATGGGCTGCGCACCCTAGCACCGATCGCCGCCGCTCGCCAAAAGGCCTACGGATTCTCGGCAGTTGAATTGACCCCCCGGCGAGCGCCGTGCTACCAACGAACCTGCATGAAGCCCAGCAGGTCGGGCGCGGCGGAGAGCAGTCCCAGACTTCTTGGGGAGGATCCCTCGTGAGCAAGATTGTCTTGTGCGTCGATGACAGCGCGACGATGCAACAGGTCGCGGATATCACCTTCCGCGGTACCGAGTTCACGTACGTCGGCGCGCGCGGCTTCGACGAGGGGCTGGAGAAGGCCCGCGCGCAGAAGCCCACGGTGATCCTCGTGGACTCGCACATGCCGGGCAAGTCGGGCTACGACCTCTGCCTCGCGCTCAAGAACGAGCCGGCGACCTCGAGCATCCCGGTGGCGATCCTGGTCGGTAACGCGGCGCCCTACGATGCCGCGCGCGGCCTCCAGGTCGGCGCCGACGCCAACCTGCCCAAGCCGTGGGACACCCAGACGATGCTCGAGAAGGTCACCGAGATCGTCACCAAGGCGGCCACCGGGGTCGTCAAGCCGGGCCAGACCGCCGCCGCCGGTTCCCCTGCGCCTGGCGCTGCGCCGGGGGCGCCGTCGACCGGGCCGCTCGCGGCGTCGGCCAAGCCCGCCGGTGCCGCGCCCCCGCCTGCCGCCCCCGCCGCCGCCTCGGCCGCGATGCCGCCGCGCTCGGCGACGATCATGGGCATGCCGACGATCAAGATGCCGGCGGGCAACTCGCCCGCGCCGGCCGCGCCCACGCCGCCGACCAAGACGTCGGTGATGGCCGTGCCGCCGATCTCGCCGACCAGCGGGCCGGGCACGTCGCCATCGATGCGGTCTCCCGCGCCGCCGGCCCCGGCGCCGGTGATGGCCGCCGCGGCGTCGGCGGTCAACCGCGCGCCGATGGTGAGCGGCACGCCGACCAAGCGATCGATGCTGGTCGAGCGCACGCTCGCCAAGATGGCCGCGCGGCTCGCCGAGGCGTCCGGCCTGGAGCCGGGCAGCCCCGAGCTCGCCGCGCTGCTCAAGCTGTCGGCCGAGGTCGTCGAGCGCATCGTCTGGGAGATCGTCCCGGACCTCGCCGAGCAGATCATCCGCGAGAACCTGCACGATCTGACGGCGCGCCGCAGCTGACCCGGTGCTGTGCGGTGGCGCTGCCGCGGCGGCTCGCCATCTAACGCGATCTTGACGTGCGACCGGCGTGAGGGCAGGCGTTCCTGCGGAACGCGTCACTGTGGCACCGTCGCTCAAGGTCGGCGACTGGCAATGTGACTCCCGCGCACTGTCCGTGGCGTTACCGCCTATACTGCGGTGCATGAGATGGAGCTCGGTGGCCGCGCTCGCGCCGGCGCTCGCGGGTTGTTCGCTGATCTACAACCCGAACAACCTGCCGGATCCGCGGAGTATCGACGCGGCGCTCGTGGACTCGAACCCGTGCGCGCTGGTGCTCGACGACGTCGCGCCGAACCTGATCCTGGAGGGCAGCGGCGATGGCAACAGCCCTCCCGCGGTGCTGGTCGTCCACGGCAACAACATCGCCAACGCCAACCTCCGGGTCGCGCTCGCCGCCAAGGATGGCAGCGCGGTGCAGCTCCATTCGATCAGCGATGCGCGCGCCTCCGGGGACACCACGTTCCTCGCGTTCACGGTGGTGGCTCCGGTCGACATCGTGCTGGGCAAGTCCGGGCCGGTGAGCATCCCGCTCGATGTCACCGTCACCCAGGACGCGCCGCCGGACGGCAGCTGCATGGGCGCAGCGACCCAGACGCTGTCGGGCAAGCTGAACTATCGGGCGCTGCCCGAGCTCACGGCGACGCCCGTGACCCCGGATCTGTACTCGCGCATCACGCTGTCGGACGTGATGTTCACCGGAACGACGCGGGTGGAGCTCAACGCGGTCTCGACGATCACGCTGGGCGCCGTGACAGCCAGCGCCACCGGTGCCACGGCCGGGCCGGGGGGCTATTCCGCCGGCAGCGCGCAGGGCCCGGGCGGCGGCCAGCCCGGGTCCCCGTCGACGGTGCTCGGCAGTGGCGGTGGCGGCGGCGGCGGCGGCTTCGGCACCGCCGGTCTCAACGGCAAGAGCTCGGCCGGCAACGGCGGGTCCGGCGGCTCGGTCAGCGGGGACCCCCTGATCCTGACCTACGACGGCAACCTCGCCAGCGCCGGCGGCCCGGGCGGCGCTGGACTGACGGCCCTGGGAGCCGCGGTGGCCGGCGGCGCGGGTGGGGGCGGGGGCGGCATGGTGGTGCTCGACGCGGGTGGCGACGTCACGACCGGAGCGGTGACGGCCAACGGCGGCAACGGCACGAAAGGCAGCACGGTCCTGGTGAGCGCCGGAGGAGGAGGCGGCGGCGGGGCCGGCGGCACCGTGCTGGTTCGCAGCGCTGCCGGTACGTTGAAGGTGCCGACCATCCACGTCACGGGCGGCCCTCCCGGCGCGCCGGGGGGCGGCAACGTGGGCGATGCAGGCAGCGGAGGTAGCGGTGGCCCGGGACGCGTGCGCTGGGACTCACCGATGGACAAGCCGCCGCCGTCTCCAGACATTGCAGCGCACCGCGGTCCCTCGTTCAAGGCGGTGATGTCGGTGGTCACGACGCGCGAACCGGCGATGGCGCTGGTCGGCACGCCCGGCGACGAGCTCGACGCTCGGGTGCTCGACGATCAGGGCGTGCCCCACGGCGGGCCGCACATCGCGTTCGACCGGACGGGGACCGCCACGCTCACGCCGACGCTGTCGCCCGGGTACAACCGGGTGTGCGTCAAGCTGTCCAAGGGCAGCGAGACCGACGCTCCCGCCAACGCCTGCGTCGACATCGCGTACCTCCCCTAGTCGTCACGGCTTCGCGCGCCGCGCCATCAGCTGGGCGGCGATCGCGCTCCAGGTCGCCGGATCGAGCGCGCCGGTGAGGCGCAGGTGCTGCGCGCGCTGGAACCGCAGGATCGCGTTGCGGGTCCGCGCGCCGAGGATGCCGTCGAGCGCACCGGGGTCGTAGCCGAGCTGCTGGATGGCGGCCTGGGCCGTCTGGGTGCGCCGGCCCGACGGGCTGTCCACCGGCAGGCCCAGGCCGTCGGGCGGCGCGCCAGGCGCGGCCCCGGAACGCGTCGGCGGCGGGGGCGGCGGGGGCGGCGCGGGCGGCGCGGGCACCAGTGGGGCGGCGGCATCGGGCGCGGACGGCGAAGCCGCGGCGAGCTCGGCCGGCGGCACGGGCGCGGCCGGCCGATCGCGCAGCTGTGCGCCGCGCGGGAGGGCCCCGCCGCGGGTGGCCAGGACCACGATCGCGCCGCCGAGCGCGAACGAGATCGGGATCGCCCACCGCAGGATCCGCGTCGACGCCGCGCGCGCGGCGCGCGCCACGGGCAGGCCGGCCAGCAGCTCGTGAACCCGGCCGAGCAGCGCGGCGTCGCCGGCCGGGTCGGCCGCGGACAGGACGCGGAAGTGCAGCCGCGGCGAGGCGGCGAGCAGGAACGCCAGCGCCGGCACGCCGCGCAGCGCGCCGGCCTGGCTGGACAGGATCCATCCCGCCTTGAGCGCGACCTCGCCGAGCGGTGGCTGGCCCGGGTCGAGGATCTGCAGCCGCGCCTGCTGGCGGGTCGCCGCGAGCACCTCGAGCACGGTCCGGACGTCGAAGTCCATCAGGCTGCCCTCCATCACCACCGGCCCGGCGGGGGGCGCGGCGGCGCGATCGTCCGGCGCCGGCGCGTCTGCTCCGCTCACCGTCGGTGGACGGGACGTCGGCGGACGGGCGTGCGCGGGGCCGAGCTCGGCCACGCTGGCCAGCGCGCCGAGCTGCCGGGGCTCGGTGGCGATGCGATACGCCGCGAACTCGAAGCACTCGGTGGCAAGCCGCAGCACGGACAGCGCGCCGACCCCGCTGGCAGCGCCGGCCTGCGCCGCGACCAGCTTGCCGCTCTTGACCCGCACGGTGCCCAGCGGCATCCCGGCACGGTCGCGGACCTCGATCTCGATCAGCTGGCGTCCGATCCCGAGGGTCTGGAGCAGGGTGACGAGATCGAACTCGTCGAGTCGCCCGCGCATCATCGCGATCCGCCCCGACGCGGTCGGAGCGCGCCGGGCCTGCGAGCCGGGGTCTGCCGGTTGCGCGGCGTCGCGGCAGGCAGCGTCGTCACCGTCGTCGTCACCGTCGTCGTCGGGGTCCGCGTCGTCGTCCGCGCGGCCACGGATCGCCGACCGGGGCGCCGGCGAGGACCCGGCCGTCCCGCGCGCCAGGTGCTGCAGCTCGTCGACCGAGGCCAGCGCGCTCGACAGCACGAAGTCGAGCGGCTCGGGCGCGAGCTGGAACCGGGCATCGCCCGCCGCGCGCAGCAGCACGCGCAGCGCGGCGCGCCCGCGGATCTCGCCCGCCGTCGCGGACACCACGCGGCCGGCCTTGAGCACCATGCTGCCGATCAGATCGCCGGTCGACGCGCGGAGCTCGAGCCGCAAGCTGGTCCGGCCGAGGCTGGTCATCGCCGCGATGCCGGCCAGGTCGAGATCGGCCAGGGTGCCCGACAGCAGCATCACGAGCGCCTGGCCCCGGCGCGGTTCCCGACGACGGGGTCCACGGCCGCATCGCCCGCGGCGCGCGGCTGGACGCTGAGCCGGCCCATCTTCATCGCGGTCGCGACCAGGCCGTAGACCTTGGTCCACGCCGCGCGCACCGGCGGAGTGAACTCCTTGCCCAGGCCGTAGTCCAGGGTCCACAGCAGCGCCTCGCCGACCCTGGCGTACGCGGCGTCGGGGACGGCGTAGAGCTCCGAGTGGCGCCGGCCGAGCGCGAGCACCACGAGGAACAGGTCGTCCTGGTCGGCGACGATGTCGCGCCAGGCCGCGTCGGGCCAGTCGAGCGACTTGACGATGAACGCGAGCATCGCGATCAGCTTCTGCTTCTGCGCCGCCAGGTCGGTCTTGAACAGCGCCTGGTAGCCCGGCTCGAGCTCGAACAGGCGGCGGTAGAACAGGTCCGCCGCGGTGTCCTTGATCGGGACCACCAGGCGCCAGCTGTTCAGGATCAGCTGCTTTTCTGCATCATTGAGCACGTCGGTTCCTCGTGGCGACACGGCCGGCGATCGGTGACTGCGTGCGCAGCCGGCTGCGGTGGGTCGCAGCGGCTGCGTCGAGCGAGCGCCGACCCGGGCGGTGCGTCGAGGATGATAAGGACACCCGCGGCGGTGAGGGGGCGTCTGCGCGCCGGAATTTGCGACGTGCGAGGTCGATGCCGCGCGCGCACGCCGTGCGACGCATTACGAGGCTGCGTCGCGATCGCGGGACGCCGCGTATTCACGGCCTGCGCGCGATCCCTTGCGCGCGATGCGCGGCCGATGCAACCCGGCCGGCCGAGATCAAGCGGTATCGGGTGGAAACATCCGTCCCCGATGCGCTTGCGGCAGCCCTGGCCGACCGGGCCGCCCGCCGCCGGGGCTGGGTCGGCCGTCCCGTGCTAGCGTCCCCACGTGACGACGACGTCGGCGCTCCCCAAGCAGTACGACCCCTCCGAAGTCGAGCCGCGGTGGCGGCGGTTCTGGCTCGAGAACGGCTTCTTCCACGCGGACGAGTCCAGCCCGACGGTACCGTACTCGATCACGCTGCCGCCGCCCAACGTGACCGGCTCGCTGCACATCGGTCACGCACTCGGCTTCACGCTGCAGGACATCTTGATCCGCTGGAAGCGGATGCAGGGCTTCAACGCGATGTGGATGCCCGGCATCGACCATGCGTCGATCGCGGTTCACGTCCTGCTCGAGACCGACCTGCAGCGCCGCGAGAACAAGACCCGGTTCGACCTCGGGCGCGACGAGTTCCTGCGCCAGGCCTGGGCGTGGAAGGAGCGCAGCGGGGTCCGGATCGGCGAGCAGGAGAAGCTGATGGGCTACTCGCTCGACTGGCCGCGCGAGCGATTCACGATGGACGAGCGCGCCAACCGCGCGGTGGTCGAGGCGTTCGTCCGGCTGTACGAGGAGGGCCTGATCTTCCGCGCCAAGCGGATGATCAACTGGGATCCGGTCAGCGAGACCGTGGTGTCCGATCTCGAGGTCGACACCGACGACGAGAACGGCTCGCTGTGGGAGATCCGCTACCCCATCGTCGGCGGCGCGAGCGCCGCCGGGGCCATCGCCGGCGGCGCGCCGGGCGACGCGATCACCGTCGCGACCACGCGGCCCGAGACCATGCTCGGCGACACCGCGGTCGCCGTCCACGCCCGCGACGCGCGCTACCAGCACCTGCACGGCAAGCTCGTCGAGTTGCCGCTGACCGGCCGCCAGATCCCGATCGTCGCGGTCGACGTGATGATCGACGGCAAGTCGTGGCCCGATCCGTCGTTCGGCTCGGGCGCGGTCAAGGTGACCCCGGCCCACGATCCTACCGACTACGAGGTCTCGCTGCAGGTCGGCCTGCCGGTGCTCCAGGTGATCGACGCCAGGGGCCGGATCTGCGACCCCGCGCCTGCGAAGTACGTCGGGATGGCGGTCGCCGACGCGCGCAAGGCGGTGGTCGCCGACCTCGAGGCCGCCGGCCTGCTCGGCGCGGTCAAGGACTACCAGGTGCCGCGCAACCGCAGCCAGCGCTCGCGCGCGGTGATCGAGCCGATGCTGATGGAGCAGTGGTGGGTCAAGACCGCGCCGCTCGCCGAGAAGGCGATCGCCGCGGTCGAGCAGGGCAAGACCCGGTTCGTGCCCGAGCACGAGACCAAGACGTTCATGCACTGGATGACCCACATCAAGGACTGGTGCATCTCGCGCCAGCTGTGGTGGGGCCACCGGATCCCGGCGTGGCACTGCACGTGCGGCGGGATCACCGTCGCGCGCGAGCCGCCCGCGGCGTGCAGCCACTGCGGCGGCGCGAAGCTCACCCAGGACGAGGACATCCTCGACACCTGGTTCAGCTCGGGGCTGTGGCCGTTCTCGACCCTGGGCTGGCCGGACCGGACCCGCGAGCTCGCGACGTTCTATCCCAACAACGTCATGGTCACCGGCCCCGACATCCTGTTCTTCTGGGTCGCCCGGATGATGATGATGGGCCTGCACTTCCTGGGCAAGGTGCCGTTTCGCACGGTGTACCTGACGTCGATCGTCACCGACGAGAACGGTGACAAGATGTCCAAGACCAAGGGCAACGGCATCGATCCGCTCGACGTCGTGTACGGCGCGACCCTCGATCAGCTGGTCGAGCGGGTCGACATCGAGAAGCCGCCGGTCGATCACGTCGAGCTCAAGAAGAAGATCCGCAAGAACTTCCCGCGCGGCATCCCGGCGATGGGCGCCGACGCGCTGCGGTTCGCGATGGCGGCGCTCAACACCACGCTGCGGATCCGGCTGTCGGTCGACCGGATCGAGAAGTACCGCAACTTCATCAACAAGCTGTGGAACGCGTCGCGGTTCGCGCTGATGAACCTCGACGGCTACGACCCCGAGCGGTTCGAGGCCCAGCTGTCGACCCCGGCGGGGCGCGCCGCGCTCGGCATGCCGGAGCGCTGGATCCTGTCGCGACTGCAGGCGGTCGTCGGCGAGGTCGACGGCGCGCTCGAGACGTTCCGGTTCAACGACGCCGCCGGCGCGATCTTCCACTTCGTGTGGGACGAGCTGTGCGACTGGTACATCGAGATCGCCAAGCCGCACCTCTACACCGGCCCGGAGTTCGAGCAGGACGCTGCGCGCGCCGCGCGCCGCCACATCGTCCAGGGCGTGCTCGCCACCGCGCTCGAGACCACGATGCGGCTCATGCACCCGTTCTCGCCGTTCGTCACCGAGGAGATCTGGCAGAAGCTGCCCAAGCCGCCGCAGCTGCCCGGCTCGCTGATGATCACCGTGTTCCCGCGCAGCGATCCGTCGTGGACCGACGCCGAGGCCGAGCGCGAGATGGACATGCTGCAGCAGGTCGCGGTCGGCTGCCGGATGCTCAAGCAGACCTACGGCGTGTCGCCCGCGCAGTCGACCGACGTCGAGCTGCGGGTCGGCAACGCCGAGCAGCGCGCGGTGATCGAGCGCCACCTCGGGCTGATCGAGCGCACCGCCAAGGTCACCGCCCGGGTGTCCGCCGACATCGCGGCGGCGGCGCCGCCGGGCTCGGCCAAGGAGGTCGTCGGCGGCGATCTCGAGATCGTGATGCCGCTCGGCGGGCTGATCGACAGCGCGGCCGAGAAGGGCCGGATCGCCAAGGACATCGCCAAGGCCGACAAGGAGATCGCGCTGCTCGACCGCAAGCTGGGCAACGCCGACTTCCTGGCGCGCGCGCCCGAGGACGTGGTCGCCGAGCAGCGCGCCCGGCTCACCGAGGAGCAGGCGCGCCGGCGGCGGCTGGCCGACGCGCTCGCCACGCTGTCGAGCGGCGCCGGGGCTGCGCGATGATCGCCGCGCTGTCGCGCCGCCGCGCCGCGCTGCTGGTGGTCGACATCCAGGACCGCCTGCTGGCGGCGATGCCCGACGCCACGCTCACCGACGTCCTGCGCAACACCCAGATCCTGATCGCCGGCGCGGCGCAGCTCGGCCTGCCGATCGTGGTCAGCCAGCAGTACCCCCGGGGCCTGGGCGCCACTGCACGCCCGATCGAAGACGCGCTGGCCAGCGCGCCCGCCGTCCATCGCTTCGACAAGCTCGAGTTCTCGGCCGCCGCGGCGCCGGGGTTCGCAGCGCTGGTGGCGCCCGGCGGCCTGGGCCGCGATCAGTGGATCGTGTGCGGCATGGAGAGCCACGTCTGCGTGTACCAGACCGCGCGCGATCTGGTCGCCCGCGGCTGGGACGTCCACGTGTGCGCCGACGCGGTGTGCAGCCGGACCGCCGCCAATCGCGAGCTCGGCCTGGGCCTGATGGCGCGCGCCGGCGCGATCGTCACCTCCACCGAGGCCTCGGTGTTCGACCTGCTCGGGCGCGCCGGGTCCGACGAGTTCCGCGCGCTGTCGCGGGTGATCAAGTAGAATGGCGGGCGAGTCGACCGGCGAGATCCTGAAGTCGCTCGCCGTCAACGTCATCATCGCGGCGGCCAAGGGCGTCGCCGCGTTCGTCACCGGCTCGGGCGCGATGCTCGCCGAGACCCTGCATTCGTTCGCCGACTGCGGCAACCAGCTGCTGCTGCTCAAGGGCGTGCGCGCGACCCGCCGGCCGCCCGATCGCGCCCACCCGTTCGGCTACGGCCGCGCGATGTACTTCTACTCGTTCATCGTCGCGCTGCTGCTGTTCTTCGGCGGCGGCGCGTTCTCGATCTACGAGGGCGTGCACAAGCTCGCGCACCCCGAGCCGGTCGAGGACGCCGGGATCGCGCTGATCATCCTCGTGGTGTCGATCGCCCTCGAGGGCTGGTCGACGCTCGGCAACATCCGCGCCATGAACCAGCGGCGCGGCAGCCTGGGGTTCTTCCGCTACCTGCGCGCGACCAAGGACTCCGATCTGATCGTCGTGTTCGGCGAGAACAGCGCGGCGGTGCTCGGCCTGACCTTCGCGATCGCCGCGCTCGGCCTCGCGCACGAGACCGGCGACGTCCGGTGGGACGCGATCGGCTCGATCGCGATCGGCGGCGTGCTGGTCCTGGTCGCGACGTTCCTCGCGCGCGAGGTCAAGAGCCTGCTGGTCGGCGAGGCCGCCGATCCCGCGCTGATCAAGTCGTTCGAGGAGCTCGCCGAGCTCGATCCCAACGTCGATCGCGTGCTCAACGTGCTGACCCTGCAGCAGGGGCCGGGCGAGATCATCGTCGCGGCCAAGCTCCAGTTCCGCCCCGGGATGGACACCGACACGCTGGTCGAGGCGATCAACGCGTTCGAGCGCGCGCTCAAGGCCAAGGTGCCCGAGGTCCGGTGGAGCTTCATCGAGCCCGACAACACCGACTGACG
>DATAPF010000429.1:0-34064 GCA_036265355.1 Kofleriaceae bacterium
CAGATCACGGCGGCGCTGGCGCGCGGTGCGCTGAGCTACTCCGCGGTCCGCGAGCTGACGCGGGTGGCGACCGCCGAGACCGAGGCGAGCTGGCTGACGGCCGCCGAGGGCAAGGCGGTGAACGAGATCGAGCGCCTGGTCGCCGGCCACCAGCCCGGCGACGAGCCGGAGGATCCGACGCACCCCGATCTGCGATCGCGCGTGGTGCGGATCGAGCTGCCGCCGGAGGTCTACGCGCTGTGGCGGCAGGCGCGCTCGGTGATCGCTGATGAGCGCGGCGCGGAGATCAGCGACGCGGACTTCGTCGAGTCGCTGTGCCGCAGGGCGATCGCCCCGGGCACGGGCGCCGAAGGTCCGAGCCACCAGATCGCGTACCAGCAGTGCCAGGACTGCCGGCGCGCGACGCAGAACGGCGCCGGCCGGGAGATCGACATCGCGCCCGAGGTGTTCGAGCGCGCATCCTGCGATGCGAAGATCCTGGGCTCGCTCGACGCAGCGGCGCCCGAGCGCGCGACGACCACGGTGACGCCGCGGCTGCGCGAGCAGGTGTTCGCGCGCGATCATCATCGCTGCACCGTGCCTGGCTGCCGATCGGCGCGCAACCTGGACATTCACCACATCGTGCCACAGGCCCAGGGCGGGTCGTATCATATGTGGAATATGACGCTCTTGTGCTCGGGTCATCACACCGCACTCCATGATGGCCTGCTGGCGATGCAAGGCGAGGCACCGTACGGGATCCAGGTTCACTGGGTGTATGGCCCGCCGCTGCCGGTCGGGCTCGACCCCGAGGCGCGGCAGGCGCTGATCCGGGAGCGCATCGCGAAGATCTTCGAGCAGATGTCATCGACCCCCGACACGCCGGCGGATGCGCTGGAGCGCAGGCGGCCCACACGGGACCGCGGCCCGGTGGGGGTCCCCTGACAGCGAGGGAATCGATACTTCACGATGGCCTGCTGGTGATGTAGGCAGCCCCGTACGGGATTCCAGGTTCACTGGGTCTACGGCCCACCGCTGCCAGTCGGGCTCGATCCCGAGGCGCGGCAGGCGCTGATCCGGGAGCGCATCGCGAAGATCTTCGAGCAGATGTCATCGACCCCCGACACGCCGGCGGATGCGCTGGAACGCAGGCGTCCCACACGGGACCGCGGCCCGGTGGGGGTCACCCGAGGGTGCGGGATCGATGCCACGGCCGCTCCTCGCACGGCCCCAGAGGGCGGCAATGGCCTCGAGACTTGACGAGGCGCATGTCGAGCTCGCTCTCCGCAGATTCGCCCGACGATGATGCTCGGCGGAAGATCACGTTGCCCTGACCGCGCACTCGCGGCAGGGCCGCCGCGAATGTGATCTGGCTCCGTCGTTCGCCTGGGCTGCCGGCGCCGTGCAAAGCCGCCGGCGCCTCCCACTGTCGTCCGCCGACGCCACTGACCGTCCGTCCTCGCCCGGTGAAGCGCCGCAACGCGAGCGTCGGCGGGATCGTCATCTCGCCAGGAACCTGTTCGACCTGATCGCCAACGCGCCGGGCGACGAGCCGGATCACCGCGAGGCGAGCTGCCTCGACGGGCCGGGATGATTACGCCTCGCGGCAACGACCTCGTCGCGCAGTTGCCGCAGCACGCGGGTCAATCGCGCCTGAAGCGTGCTCGGATTCTCCCCACTCACGGCAGCCATTTCACTGAAGGTTAACCCTGCTTTGTATCGCAGCAGCAACATGACCTGTGTCGATTCCGGGAGCTCGTGAACCCGCGCAACGACCAGTTCAAGGAGTCGCGTCTCCTCGAGACACTCGAGCGGCGATGGCCTCGGGTCGTGTACATCGGCGATCTTCGCTAGTTTGACAATATGCCGCTCCCGGCGAGCTCGAGATCTTGCGGCATTTCGCACGCGGTGGCGGGCGATCGCGAACAGCCACGTCCGCACCGTCGAACGCCGCTCGAACCTCCAGAGATTGCGATGAGCGGCGATGAAGACCTGCTGATATGCATCTGCTGCCAGCGTGGCGTCCCGCAGTTGCCTGCAACAGTAGCGATACACTGCTTCCCCATGGCGTTGGATCAGCCGACCGACAGCGGCGCTCATCTCGCCAGTGGCACAAAGTACCAGCACGTCACTATCTGGTTCAAATGCACGAATCAGAGAATCCTGCGCTACCGTCTCCATAGAATTACCTTGTCTGCGCAGACCCCATCGCGCGTGACACACATCGGGAGGCAGTCGTCGGGAAACTCCTTGGCAGCCAGCGTCGCAACGGCCTGCTCCATGGCATTCCCCACGGAGCGGCGATAGCCGATCGCGCGATAGAAACTCACCGCAAATGAATGCGCGGCGCTGTCGCCGATGGCGCCGTTCATGCCGACCACACAATCCACGACTCGGCAGAGTGATCTCGCGGTGACCGCACTGAAGCAGCTGTTGAGCACCACCAGCCGGGTCCACGGAGCAGCGCTGCCGATCATGCGGGTCAAGGCGCTGGCGGTGATATGCTGGGGCTGGCGGTGCTCATCCGCGAGCTCGATGCTGGCGCTCGCGGGCAGCATGACGTCGCGGCGGACCCAATGTTCTCGGTGCTGCGAGTTGAGAACGTCGAGCCCTGTCCGGTTGCCGTGGCCGCTGAAGTGGACCACCGTCGGCTTGAGCTCGTTGAGGTGATGCATCATCTCGTCGATGGTGACGGCCCACCTCGAGCGGAACTCGAGCTCATGATGGCTGCTGGTCAAGCGCAGCTCACGTTCGATCCCTGCGCATTCTTCGTCGAGCGCCAGACGTGTCGTGCCGACCGGATTGCTGGCCAGGAACAGGATCACGTTCCGGTCGATCGTTGGAGGCGTGGGGGGCGTGCCCCCCAGTTGTTTGAGGCCACCGTCATTCCCTGGATGATCTTCAGCCGGACCTCGACCACGCATCCACTGTCGCAGTGCTTCGAACATGCCTCCATAGTCGCCGCAACCGAGCACATCACTATCAGGATCGGATCGCGATGTACTGGGTTCTATCAAATCAGGGGCTTGGAATCCGCCGGGCCTGCGGCGACGTTTGATGCAGCGACACGGGCCCTCGGTATACCGCTACTGCGGCGACGTTTGATGCAGCGACACGGGCCCTCGGTATATCGCTACTGCCGCGAAGCGCTGCGCGACAGGGCGTTGGCCGAGGACGTGCAACAACAGGTGCTCATTGCAGTGTTTCGCGACCCTCGCAAGTTCAGCGCGCGCTCGACCGTGCGGACGTGGCTGTTCGCGATCGCGCGCCACCGCGTGCTCGATGCCGTCGAGTCGCGCCGGCGTGCACGCTCCCACGTGGACGGCGAGACGCGGCCCAGCTCCCGGACCCGCGGCCATCGCCCGGCGAGCGCCTCGATGACGTGCGGCGGCGCGAGGTGCTCGTCGCCTGCCTGAAGAAGCTGCCGCCGCATGTGATCGCGGCGGTTTTGTTGCGATTTCAGCGGGCTTCACGTTCGAGGAGATGGCCGACGTGTGTCACGAGAAACCGGGGACGCTGCAGGGCCAGGTTGCGCGGGCGCTGCCGTCGCTGCGCACCTGCATCGAGACCCGCACGGGAGGGACGCTATGACCGATTCGAACCAGCGTCCGGACGAGCGATCGACCGAGCGGATCGAGGCCGCGCTGGCGCAGCTCGGCACCGAGCACGAGCCACCGGTGAGCTGGGAGGCCGCGGTCGAGACGCAGATTTCCCGGCCGGCGGTAGGCAAGCCGGGCGCCCGGCGCGAAGATGCCGGCGATGCCGCTCCTGCCCCACGCCGCTGCCCTGTCGCTCGTGATCGCCTGTGCGCCCGCCTCGCCGCCGGCGCAGCCCGCGCAACCCCCACCGGCGGCCGCACCCGCCCCCGCGGCGCCGCCGGTCGCCGCCGCCCCGGCCCCCGCCCCGGCTCCGGCTCCAGCCCCGGCGACCCCGCCGAAGCGCCCGGAGCCCAGGACGATGCAGACCTACGTCTCGGTGGCGACGCCGCGCGTCGTGCTCGCCCACATCCGGGTGATCGACGGCGCCGGTCACCCGGCGGTCGACGACCGCAACGTCGTGATCGAGCACGGCAAGATCGCCGCGATCGAGGCCGGCGCCGACGTCGCGCCCGCCGACGGCACCACCGTGGTCGACGGCCGCGGCCGGTCGGTGATGCCCGGCCTCGTCGGCATGCACGATCACCTGTTCTACATCGCGCGGCCCAACTACGACGAGGAGTGGAGCTGGGAGCAGCCGCTGATCGTGCCCGAGATGATGTTCTCGTCGCCCCGGCTCTACCTCGCGGCCGGCGTCACCACCGCGCGCACCACCGGCAGCGTCGAGCCCTACGCCGACCTCAACCTCAAGAAGGAGATCGACGCCGGCAAGCTGGTCGGCCCGCACCTCGACGTCACTGGCCCCTACCTCGAGGGCATGAACAGCCCGTTCGTCGCGATGCACCAGCTGGCCAACCCCGAGGAGGCCCGCCAGTTCGTCAACTACTGGGCCGACCGCGGCGCGACGTCGTTCAAGGCCTACATGCACATCACGCGCGCCGAGCTCAAGGCGGCGATCGAGGCGGCGCACAAGCGCGGCATCAAGGTCACCGGCCACCTGTGCTCGGTGACCTACGACGAGGCCGCCGATCTCGGCATCGACGACCTCGAGCACGGGTTCTTCGTCAACACGCAGCTCGATCCGGACAAGAAGCCGGACGTCTGCCCGCCGACCGGCGGCCTGCCGACGCTGATCAAGATGACGCCGGACAGCCCGGAGGCCAAGGCGCTGATCGCCAAGCTGGTCAAGCGCCGCGTCGCGATCACGTCGACCCTGCCGGTGTTCGAGGCCGGCGTGCCCGGCCGGCCGCCGCTGCGCCAGCAGCTGCTCGACGCGATGAGCCCGCAGGCCCGGCAGGACTACCTCCATGCCCGCAACCCTCCGGCCTGGCTGCCGCCCCGCCCGTTCGACGTGCTGGAGGCGCTGCAGCGCACGATGGCGCTCGAGCGCGCGTTCGTCGCCGCCGGCGGCCTGCTGCTCGCCGGGCCCGATCCGACCGGCAACGGCGGCGTGCTCCCCGGGTTCGGCGACCAGCGCGAGATCGAGCTGCTGGTCGAGGCCGGGTTCTCGCCGGTCGAGGCGATCCAGATCGGGACGCTCAACGGCGCGAAGTACCTCGGCCGCGACGACCACATCGGCAGCATCCGGGTCGGCAAGAACGCCGACCTCGTCGTCGTCCAGGGCGACCCCGCGACCCGGATCGCCGACATCGAGAAGGTCGAGGTGGTGTTCAAGGACGGCGTCGGCTTCGACTCGGCCAGGCTGCTGGCGTCGGTCAAGGCGCGCTACGGACAATACTGAACGGGCGCTCACAGCCGCCCACATCGAACGACCTGCTACGCTGGGGGGATTGCCCGGCCGCTACCCCCGAGCGCGCTCACCGCTGCCGCCGCCGCGGGCGAGTCTTTCGGCAGCGTGACCGATGACCGCCTCGTCTACCTCCGCGGCCTGGAGCAGCTGCTCCAGGTCGCGCAGCAGCTGTCGGCGACGCACGACCTGGCGACGATCCTGGCGACCGTGGCGCGCGCCGCGCGCGAGCTGATCGGCGCCGACGGCGCCAGCATCGCGCTGCGCGACGGCGACCGCGGCCGTCACGCCGAGGAGGACGCGATCGCGCCGCTGTGGAAGGGCGAGCCGTTCGCGCTCGACACCGGGATCGCCGGCTGGGTGATCCGCCGCGGCGAGACCGTCGCGCTCGACGACGCCCGCGCCGACGAGCGGTTCCCGGCCTGCGCCCACGACCGCTTCGTCCGCGGCCTGGTGATGGCGCCGATCCGCCGGGCCGACCCGATCGGCGCGCTCGGCGCCTACTGGGCCGCGCCGCACCGCGCGTCGCACGACGAGGTCCGGCTGCTCGACGCGCTCGCCGACGCAGCCGCGGTCGCGATCGCCAACCTCGAGCAGTGGACCCGGCTGGAGTCGCGCGCCGCCGAGCGCGCCGCGCTGCTCGAGGCGACCAACCGCGAGCTCGAGGCGTTCTCCTACGCGGTGTCGCACGACCTGCGCGCGCCGCTGCGCGCGATCAACGGCTTCAGCCAGATCCTCGTCGAGGATCACGCCGCCGCGCTCGGCACCGGCCGCCAGTACCTCGACCGGATCCGCGCCGCGACGCGCCGGATGGGCGGCCTGATCGACGATCTGCTCCGGCTCTCGCAGATGGCGACCAGCGAGCTCGACCACCGCCGGTTCGACCTCGCCCACCAGGCGCGCGACATCCTCGACGAGCTGCGCGCCGCCGAGCCGGACCGCCGGGTCGACGTCGCGATCCCGGCCGCGCTGCCCGCGCACGGCGACCCCCGGCTGGTCCGCGTCGTGCTGGAGAACCTGTTGCGCAACGCCTGGAAGTTCACCTCCAAGCGCGACGCGGCGCGGATCGAGCTCGGCGCGGCGGGCACCGCGTACTTCGTCCGCGACAACGGCGCCGGGTTCGATCCCGCGCGCGCCGACAAGCTGTTCACCCCGTTCCATCGCCTGCACACCGCGGCCGACTTCGAGGGCACCGGCGTCGGCCTGGCGACCGCCCAGCGCATCGTGCATCGCCACGGCGGCCGGATCTGGGCCGAGAGCGCCCCCGAGCGCGGCGCGACCTTCTACTTCACGCTGGGCTGAACCGACGGCCGCTCAGCATTCCGGGTGAGCGTTCTGCCCACCGTCGGATTTGCGACACCCGGCGCCCGGCGCACGGCTCGGAAGTCCGCGCACGCAGCGTTGCATCGCCGGGACTTGGCGTCGGGCGGTTTCCAGGTACCATCCGCCGCAAGCAGTCGCGGCGATCGCTGCGCAGGAGTCCGCAGATGCCCACGATCGACATCACAGGCCCGATCACGACAGCCTCTGGGCCCGATGGCCGTCGCGTGTTCACCGCCGAGGCGCTCCGCTTCGTCGCTGATCTCGAGGCGAAGTTCGGCCCGGTCCGCACCAGCCTGCTCGAGGCGCGGCGCAAGCGCGACGCCGAGATCAAGGCCGGCGCGGTGTACGGCCTGCTCGCCGAGACCGAGTCGGTCCGCCGCGGCAGCTGGAAGGTCGCGCCGACCCCGGCCGATCTGCAGCGCCGCCACGTCGAGATCACCGGCCCGGTCGAGCCCAAGATGCTGATCAACGCGCTCAACTCCGGCGCCGACATCTTCATGGCCGACTTCGAGGACTCGCTGTCCCCGACCTGGGACAACGTGGTCACCGGCCAGGCCGGCCTGATCGACGCCGTGCGCCGCACGCTGAGCTTCACCTCGCCCGAGGGCAAGAAGTACGCGCTCGGCGACAAGCTCGCGACCCTCATCATCCGCCCGCGCGGCTGGCACCTCACCGAGAAGCACGCCGCGTTCGAGGGTCGCCCGGTGTCGGCGAGCCTGTTCGACTTCGGCCTGTACTTCTTCCACAACGTCCGCGCGCTGCTCGAGCGCGGCACCGGCCCGTACTTCTACCTCCCCAAGATGGAGAGCCACCGCGAGGCCCGGCTGTGGAACGAGGTGTTCGTCGCGGCGCAGGACGCGCTCGGCGTGCCGCGCGGCACGATCCGCGCCACCGTCCTGATCGAGACCCTGCCCGCGGCGTTCGAGATGGACGAGATCCTGTACGAGCTGCGCGATCACGCCAGCGGCCTCAACGCCGGCCGCTGGGACTACCTGTTCAGCGCGATCAAGAAGCTGCGCGATCGCGCCGGCCTGGCCATCCCGGATCGCGGACAGCTGGTGATGACCGTGCCGTTCATGCGCGCGTACACCGAGCGGCTGGTCCGCACCTGCCATCACCGCGGCGCGCACGCGATGGGCGGCATGGCGCCGTTCATCCCGAGCCGCAAGAACCCCGAGATCAACGCGGCCGCGCTCGCCAAGGTGCGCGACGACAAGCTGCGCGAGGTCAAGGACGGCTTCGACGGCACCTGGGTCGCCCACCCCGACCTCGTGCCGACCGCCGCCGAGGTGTTCCATGGCGCGCTCGGCGACAGGCCGCACCAGAAGGAGCGGCTGCGCGAGGAGGTCCAGGTCACCGATCCCCAGCTGCTCGACCTCACCGTCGCCGGCGGCAAGATCACCGAGGCCGGCGTCCGCAACAACATCAGCGTCGCGCTCCAGTACCTGTCGGCGTGGCTCGGCGGCAACGGCGCGGTCGCGATCTTCAACCTCATGGAGGACGCCGCCACCGCCGAGATCTCGCGGGCCCAGCTGTGGTTCTGGGTCCACCACGGCGGGACGCTCGACGACGGCCGCCGGGTCGACACCGCGCTGTACCGCACGCTGCGCAACGACGAGGCCGGCAAGCTCGCCGGCCTGCCCGCCGAGACGCATCTGCCGGCTGCCCAGGCCTTGCTCGATCGGCTGGTCGAGAGCAGCGACTTCCTCGACTTCCTGACCAACCCGGCCTACGAGCAGCTGGGGTAGCGTCGCGCGCCGACGCCAGGAGTCTGCAGGGCGCAGCGCCAGGAGAACCCGGACACGCGCGGCTCGCTACTTGCCGAGGAACTCGAGCACGGCGCGCGTGAACTCGGCCGGCTTCTCGACGTGCGGGATGTGCCCGCAGTGGTCGAGCACCACGAGCCGGGCCCCGGCGATGCCGTCGCGCAGCTTCTCGCCGGACGCCAGCGGAAGCAGCACGTCCTCGCGCCCCCACACGATCAGCGTCGGGACGCGGATCGATCCGAGCCTGGCGTCCTCGAACTGGGGCGACGCGAAGCCGGCGAACGTGCGCTGGATCGTGTAGCCGTCGTTGTTGCGCAGGTGATCGGCGAACACCTGGCGCACGATCGGCTCGGTCACCAGCTTCTTGTCGTAGAACAGCGCCTCCATCAGCGCGCGGGTCGCGGCGAGCGATGATGGGTTGAGGTCGACCGGCGACGGGTGCAGGAAGGTCAGCCCCGCGGAATCGACCAGCACCAGCCGGTCCACCATGTCGGGATGCTGGAGGGCGAAGTCCAGGGCGATCCAGCCGCCGAGCGAGTTACCGACCAGCGTCGCCTTGCCGACGTTCTGCGCGACCAGGAAGCCGTGGAGGAAGTCGACGAAGGTGGCGATCTTGTAGTCGAGCTGCGGCTTGTCAGAGCGGCCAAAGCCGATCTGGTCGATCGCGTACACGTGGTACTTCGCGGCGAGCGCGCCGAAGCTGGGCAGCCAGGTCTCCTTGGTCGCGCCGAGGCCGTGCAGCAGGATCACCGGCTGGCCGTGGCCGGCCTCGACGTAGTGGATGCGCTGGTCGAGCACGGTCGCGATCTGCTCGCGCGGCGGGCCGGGCGGCGACGGCGGAGCCGCGTGCGCGGCGGCGGAGGTCAGCAGCGCGACAAGCAGCGCGCCGCATCGGGCATGGTGAAACCGTGACATGGACATCGTCTTTCGTGAGCTGGAAGGCACCCCACCGCCTCCGCCGCGGGCAGCATACACACCACGATCGCCGCGATCGCCGCGGGAGCCCACCGCCCGCCCCGCGATCTCACGCTTCTTCGACCCTCCCACCTGCCGGCCGGACCGTGGGCCCTCGCGCGCCGCGGCGTCGAACTCCGCGGAATCAGTGACCTCGCCTCGCTCGACGCCCTGGGGCATGATGCATCCACCATGGACGCACCGGCCGCGCCCGCGCAGTCTCCGTCTCCGGCGCCCCTGTCTGCGGCGCAGATCGCCCGGTTCGCCGCGATCGTCGGCGATCGCAACTGCATCTGGCGGCCCGAGCAGCTGCGGACCTACGAGTCCGACGCGCTGACCACGTTCCACGCCCTGCCCGGCGTCGTCGTCCTGCCGGCGTCGCGCGCCGAGGTCGTCGAGGTCGTGAAGCTCGCCCACCGCGAGCGCCTGCCGATCGTCCCGCGCGGCTCCGGGACCGGGCTGTCCGGCGGGGCGCTGCCGGTCGCCGGCGGTGTCCTGCTCGGGCTGTCGCGGATGAAGCGCATCGTCGAGATCGACTTCGACAACCAGTGGATGCGCGTCGAGCCCGGCGTGATCAACCTCGAGATCTCGCGGCGGATCGCGCCGCGCGGCTACTACTACGCGCCCGATCCGTCGTCGCAGCAGGTCTGCACGATCGGCGGCAACGTCGCCGAGAACTCGGGCGGCGCCCACTGCCTCAAGTACGGCTTCACCACCAACCACGTGCTCGGCGCCACGGTGGTCCTGCCCGACGGCGAGGTCGTCGAGCTCGGCGGCGCGGTCGCCGATCCGATCGGCTACGACCTGCGCGGCGCGCTGGTCGGCAGCGAGGGCACGCTCGGCGTGGTCGTCGAGGTCGTGCTGCGCATCCTGCGCCGGCCCGAGGCGACCCGCACGTTCTTCGCGACGTTCCCGTCGACCACCGAGGCCGGCAACGCGGTCTCGCTGATCATCGCCGCCGGCATCGTCCCGGCCGCGATCGAGATGATGGACCGCCTCGCGATCGTCGCGATCAAGGCCGCGACCGGCGTCGACTGGCCCGACGTCGGCGCCGCGCTGCTGATGGACGTCGACGGACCGCTCGCCGAGGTCGAGCACACGGCGGCCGAGGCCAACCGGCTGACGCGCCAGGCCGGTGCGCTCGAGATCCGCGTCCCGCGCGACGCCGCCGAGCGCGACACGATGTGGCGCGGCCGCAAGAGCGCGTTCGCCGCGGTCGGCCGGATCAGCCCGAACTACGTCGTCCAGGACGGCGTCATCCCGCGCTCGGAGATCGCCAAGGTGCTGCGCGCGATCGACGAGCTCGCGACCTCGCGCGGGCTGCGGATCGCCAACGTGTTCCACGCCGGCGACGGCAACCTCCACCCGCTCGTGCTGTACGACGCGGCCGTCCCCGGCCAGGAGGCGCTCGCCGAGAACACCGCCGGCGAGATCCTCCGGCTGTGCGTCGCGAGCGGCGGCTCGATCACCGGCGAGCACGGCGTCGGCGCCGACAAGGCGATGTACATGGGCGAGATGTTCTCCGACGCCGACCTGGCGACGATGAACCTGGTCCGCTGCGCGTTCGACCCCGAGGTCCAGATGAACCCCGGCAAGGTGTTCCCGACCCCGCGGCTGTGCGGTGACCGCCCCGGCGTCTACGTCGCCCACCCGACCGAGCACGCCGGCCTCGCCGGCCGCGGCTGAGGCTACGCCGACGGCTCCGCCGGATCCGCCAGCCACTGCGCGGCGAGCGCGAGCGTGCGGGCGTTCTCGGGGACGGCCTCGAGGAAGCTGCGGCGCAGCTCGGGGTCGCCGATCTTGCCGGCGTTGCCGATCACGCGATCGCGCGCAGCGGCGAGCGCCCGGCACGCCGCGGCGTGGTCGCCGGTCGCCTCGAGCGCCTCGACATGGACCAGCCGGGCGTACGCGCCGCGGTAGCCGAACGCGCCCACCGCCTCGTACTGCGCCCTGGCGTCCTCGGCGGCGACGAGCGCGTCGGCGGCGCGGCCCTGCGCGAGCAGCGCGGCGGCGAGGGTCGCGGTCGCTGCCATCCGGTCGAGCGGCAGGAACCCGAGGTGCGGCAGGGCGGCGCGGACCTCGCGCTCGGCGGCGGCGGGCTCGCCGCGGCGGACCAGCACGTCGGCGAGGATGCGGTGGCCCGGGCCCTCGTAGGCGGTGAACCCGCGGGCCTGCCAGGCCGCCAGCGTCCGGCTCACCACCGCGTGGGCCTCGTCGAGCGCGCCGCGATCGGCCAGCGTCCCGGCGAAGCAGAACAGGTGGAGCGGCGCGATCGGGCCGTACACGGTGTCGCCGCCGAGCACGCTGCGCAGCTCGCGCTCGGCGCCGTCGTGCGCGCCGAGCAACCACAGGTTCATGCCGACCAGCAGCTGGGCGAGCAGCGCGTTCTGGCGATGGTTGGCCTCGCGAAACGCGGCCCGCGCGGCCTCGGCGTGCGACAGCCCCGCCCACGGGTCCTCGTGCGCCCACGGCTCGAACGCGACGTGGCCCATGTGCATCCAGCCGCGCGCCATCGGCTCGCGGGCGGCGATCGGCTCGACCAGCTCGTGGACGCGCCGCAGACCGTCCTCGACCAGGGCGAACCGGGCCCAGCGGTTGAGCAGGAAGCCGGCGAAGTTGATCGCGATCACGACGCTGACCACGGCGTCGGGCGCCGGCTCGACGGTCTTGAGCAGGTCGATCAGCGCGATCACGGCGTCGCTCTGGCCCTCGCGCAGCGCGACCGCCAGCCTGGCGGTCACCGCGCCGGCCCACGGGTCGCTGCCGGGCACCGCCCGGCGCATCGCCTGATCGCCCCACCGGCTCGCCTCGTCCCACTCGCTGCGCCAGACGTGCACCGCGGCGAGGAAGCCGAGTAGCTCGACCCGCTCGGCGTCGGGCGGGCCGAGGCTGTGCGCGCGCCGGCCGCGCGCGACCGCGGTCTCGGTGTCGTCCGCGCGCAGCGCGCGCTCGGCGGCCCGGAAGTAGAAGCCGGCCGCGCGGGGGCGCTCGCCGCCGCGATCGCAGTGCTCGGCCAGCACCAGCGGATCGGTCTCGCCTTGCTGCTCCAGCCACGCCGCGGCCAGCCGGTGGCCGAGCGCGCGATCGTCGTCGGTCAGCATCGCGTACGCGGCCTCGCGCAGCAGCGCGTGGCGGAACGCGAGCTCCTTCTTGCCCGCGAACCCGCTGTCCGGCCGCGGCACCACGAGCTCGTGCTCGATCAGCGCACCGAGCATGGCGTGGACCGCGGCGGTGGACAGCGCGCCGCCGAGCAGCCCGGCGACGCCGTCGGGCCAGAACACCTCGCCGAACACGCTCGCCGCCCGCAGGATCCGGCGCTCGTCGTCGAGCAGGCCGCCGAGCCGGGCCTGCACCATCGCGACCACGGTCGGCGGCAGCGCGTCGCCGCCGCGCTCGGCGGTCGCGCGGATCAGCTCCTCGAGGTAGAACGGGTTGCCCTCGGCCTGGGTCACCAGCCGCGCCGCGGTCTCGGGCTCGACCTGATCGCCGAGCGCCTGCCGCACCAGCCGCTCGCTCGCCGCGCGGGTCAGCGGGCGGAGCCGGATCTCCTGCGTGCCGCGCTCGGACCACAGGTGCGGGAACACCTTGTGGACCTCGGGGCGCGCCAGCGCGAGCACCATCCAGGCCTGCTCGCGCAGGCTGCGCAGCGCCGAGTCGATGAACCGCACGGTCGGCAGGTCGCCCCAGTGAAGGTCCTCGATGACGATCACCACCGGGTGCGCGGCGGACTCGGCGCGCAGGAAGTCCTCCGCGGCGCGGCGGACCTGCTCGTTCATGACCGCCGGCTCGCGGCGCGCGGTCCGCAGCGGCGCGCTGGCGTCATCGGGGAATGGCACGCTGAGCAGCTCGCCGAGGAACTCGGCGACCCGCCGGCGATCGGCCGCGGGCACGTGCTGCGCGACGCGGGCCTCGAGTGTCGCCCGCCGCGCGGCGAGCGGCTCGCCCTCGCGCACCCCGAGCGCGCCGCGCAGCGCCTGGCGGAGCAGCGCGAACGCCGAGCCGCCGCGCAGCGGGTCGCCGCGCGCGATCCACACCGCCGCCACGGGGTCGCGCGCCCGGATCTGCGCGACCGCCTCGGCGGCGAGCCGCGACTTGCCGATCCCGGCCGGCGCGGTCACGACCACCGCCTGGGCCGCCTGCTCGGCGACGCACTCGGAGAACATCTCGACCAGGCTGGACAGCTCGCGATCGCGGCCGACGCAGGCGGTGGCACGCCCGAGCAACCGGCGCGTCCCGGTGGTGACCGACTTCTCGCCGTGCAGCTCGATGCCGCGATCGGTCTCGCGCACGTCGAACCGGCCGTCGAGCAGGCCGGCGGTCGTGTCGTCGATCGCGATCGGCGGTGAGCCGGCGCCGGCGGTGCCGCGGTCCCGGGGCTCCGGCGCGGCGCCGCCCCCGGCGAGCAGCCCGGCGGCGCGACCGACGGCTTCGCCCTCCGGTACCCAGGTCGCTCCGCTCGTGCCGCGGCCCATCGCCAGCGCGATCCGGCGGTCCGGGGCCACGCTGCGCAGCGCCAGGGCGCAGCGCGCGGACAGCACGGCCTGATCGGTGGCGACGTGGGTCCCGCTGAGCGCGACGGCGATCGAGCCATCGGTCAGCACCTCGACGTGGCCGCCGTGCAGCGCCGCGACCTCGCGCAGCGAGGCCACGGCGGTTGCCTCGGCGTACGGCGGGGGCGGCGCGCTCGCCGCGGGGTCGGCGTCGACCGGCCGCGCCACCAGCGCCACCGAGAGCAGGCGCTGCTCGCTCCGGGTCAGCGACGGCGCGCGGACCGGCCGCCGGGGCGATTCTCCCGGCTCGACGCGGAGCCCCGCAAACGCGGCCTTCACCGCGCCATCGCGCGGCCGGTCGTCCGGCTCGCGCGCGAGCATCTGCTCGATCAGCTCCGCCAGCTCGGCCGGGACCTCGCCGAGCTGGCTGCGCAGCGGCGGGTGCGCCCGCCGGTCGGCGGTCATGGATCCGTCGAACACGGGCCGACCGGTCAGGCCCTCGAACAGCAAGCAGCCGAGCGCGAACACGTCCGCCGCCGGGGTGAGCTCCGCGCCGCGGCGGATCTGCTCGGGCGCCATGTAGCCCACCGTCCCCGGCGTCGCGCCGACCTGCGTGACCGGCGTCCACTCGGACAGCCAGGCGATCCCGAAATCGAGCACCTTGCTGTGGCTGAACTCCCCGCGCGCGAGGAACGCGCCGCGCACCAGGAACACGTTGCCGGGCTTGAGGTCGCGGTGCACGATGCCGCGCGCGTGGGCCGCCGTCATCGCCTCGGCGATGTCCCGGCCGATCGTGACCGCCTCCTGCAGCGCCAGCGGCCGGTTGCGCAGCCGGGTCGCGAGGTCCTCGCCGTCGAGCCATTCCATGACCAGGTACGGCTGTCCGAGCGGCGTGATCGCGTGCTCGATGTAGCGAACGATGTTGGGGTGGTCGAACTCGGCGAGCAGGCGAGCCTCGCGCTCGAACCGCACCAGCTGGTCGGACTGCAGCGCGCGCAGCACCTTGATCGCCACCCGGTCGCCGGAGTCCAGGTAGCGCGCCTCGAACACCTCGCCCATACCACCGGTACCCGCCAGCCGCTGGAGCTGGAACTTGCCGCCGAGGATGCTGCCGACCGATAGCACGAGAAGTCCAGCCAAATAGGATTTATGCCGTCAATGTGAATTACTGAATGGTAAATGACCGAATACAGTGATCTGTTCCGCATAGTCACACTACTGCGCCTGCAGCAGCGTTGGATCATTCGAGCGGCGAAAACTTTTTTGCAAAGCACGAACCTGAGACGCGCACGCAAACTCTGCGCCGAATCGCGGACCTGCGCCCGCAGCAATTTGCTGCGGCATTCCGCATGCGACACGTAGCACGCTGCCACATCGCGGTGGACGTCGGCGTGGGCCGCCGCGCGGGCGACGTCGAGCGGCGGACCTGGGCGGCTGCCTGCGGACAGCGCCTCACGTGAACACACGCTCGGTGGTGCGCTCGGCCCGTGCGTGCGCGTCGCGAGGCTGCGCCGGCCCACGCCTGACGACCGGCGCCCGGCGAGCTACCCTGGCGGTCCCGTGCCCCGGCCGCTCGCGCTCCTGATCCACAGCGGAGGCTTCACGTCGCGCCAGTGGCGCCGGCTCGCGCAGCGCCTCGCGCCGACCCACGAGGTGCTCGCGCCCGACCTGATCGGCTACGGCGCCGAGCCGTGGCCGCCCGGCAAGCCGTTCCATTTCCGGCAGGACGTCGAGCGGCTCGCGGACCTGCTCGACCGCGCCGCCGACGTCGTCGGTCACTCGTACGGCGGGTTGCTCGGGCTGCAGCTGGCGCTCGCCCGGCCCGAGCAGGTGCGATCGCTGGCGTTGTTCGAGCCGGTCGCGTTCGGCGTGCTCGGCCCGGCGGATGCCGAGGCCCGCGCCCAGCTCGCGCTGCCCGCGTACCAGGCCGACGCCGCGGGCGTCGACGAGGGCTGGCTGGAGACGTTCGTCGACTGGTGGAACGGCGCCGGTGCGTGGGCCGCGCTCGCCGAGCCGACCCGGGCGGGATTTCGCGCGGTCGCGTGGAAGGTCCACCAGGAGGTCGCGTCGCTGTCGGCCGACACGACCGACGCCGCGCGCTACGCGACCATCACCGCGCCGACCTTGCTGCTCGGCGGCGCCCGCACCCCGCTCACCGAGCGCCGGACGCTGGAGCGGCTCGCCGAGGCGCTGCCGCACGCCCGCCTGGAGGTGTTCCCGGACATGGGGCACATGGGGCCGATCACGCATGCCGACACGGTCGGTGCCGCGATCGCCGCGCACGTGGCGCGGTTCGCGCCGGCGAGCTGACGATCGGTAGCGCGAGCCACGCCGGGCCGCGCCGGTGATGACAGGCGTGCGCACTCCCCCACCCGGTGGGGCCCGAGTCACCAGGTTTCGCGAGTCGATTCCGCGGCTTGCCCGAGGAAGCTGCGCGGATGCGGCTCGTAACAGGCGAGGCAACCACGGCACCGAGGAGCACCTCATGAGCCTGAGCCCGAGCCAAGATCGACCCCACGCGCAGGCCGGATCGCACGGCGCGGCTGCGACCGCCGCCGCTGCGACCCCCGGAAAGCACACGCAGGTCGAGCGGGCGTCGGCCGGCCATCCGGGCGCCCACCCCGAGGCGGAAGCGGCGAGTGCAGCGAGCCCGTCCGGCATCAACCTCAAGACGCTGCAGGACTTCATCGCCAAGCACGAGGGCAACGTCGATCACGTCTACCTCGACTCGCGCGGGTTTCCGACCGCCGGGATCGGCCACCTGCTCGCCGGCACCCACCTCCACGTCGGCCAGAAGGTCAGCGCCGAGCAGGTCACCGCGTGGTTCCGGCAGGACGTCGCCAAGGCGATCGAGGGCGCGCGGCGCGATATCGGCACGAAGTTCGACCAGCTCGACGAGGCGCGCAAGATCGTCGTGATCGACATGGTGTTCAACCTCGGCCAGGGCGGGTTCGGCGGGTTCCACGCGACGATCCACGCGATCCAGACCGGCAACTTCGCGCAGGCCGCCGACGACATGCTGCAGTCGCTGTGGGCGCGCCAGGTCGGCCACCGCGCCATCGAGGACGCGCAGATCATGCGCAGCGGCCACCTCGCCGGGGGCGGCGGGACCGGCGGCGCGTCGCACGGCGGTGGCGCGTCGCACGGCGGTGGCGCGTCGCACGGCGGCGGCGGCGCCTCGCACGGCGGGGGTGGCGGCAGCGCCGGCGGCGCGACGACGATCGCCGAGGTGCGCGACGGCAAGGGCGTGCTCAAGCTCGGCGAGCACGGCCCCGCGATCGCCACGATCCAGCGCAAGCTGCACATCCCCGCCGACGGCATCTTCGGCCAGCAGACGCAGCACGCGGTCGAGCAGTTCCAGCGCGCGCACCACCTCGGCGCCGACGGGATCGTCGGGCGCCACACCATCGAGGCGCTGGATCCCCCGGCGACCGCGCACGGCGGCCACGGCAACGGGACCGGCGGCGCCGCGGCGCCGGGCGGCGGTGGAGGCGGGCACGGCGGACACGGCAAGTGGTCGCCCGCGCCGTCGCTGGACGAGGTCAAGAGCGGCGCGGCGACCCTGCACGAGGGCGAGAAGGGGGCCGCGGTCAAGCACGTCCAGCAGCTGCTCGCGGTCGACGCCGACGGCGAGTTCGGACCGGCCACCCGCGCCGCGGTGCTCGAGTTCGAACACCAGCACCACATGGAGCGCCACGACGGCGTGATCGACGCCCACACGCTCGCGCTGCTGACCAAGCACCCGGTGGGCAGCCTCGACGGCGAGACCCACAACGGCTCGGCGCAGCGCGAGAAGCTGCTCGGCATCGCGCGCGGCGGGTCGGAGGGCCGCCGGCCCGACGGCCGGTGCTACTTCCACGTCTGCCAGTTCCTCGTGCAGTGCGCCGGCTACGGCAAGATCAAGAACCCCTACACCCAGTTTCCGGGCAGCGCCCTGCCCGAGGCCCACGACTTCGCCGACTTCATCAACGGGCAGGGTCCAGCGAAGTGGGGCCTGGACAAGCTCGCGATCAGCAATCCGTACGATGCCCCGGCCGGGGCGATCGTCGTGGTCAAGGCGGGCTCGCCCGGCACCGCGAACCCGACCGCCGGCGACATCGCGGTCGCCGACGGCCACGGCAACTTCTTCAACGGCGGCATGATGAGCTATCACGGCCGCGCCGGCTGGGAGGCGAGCCCGCGCGCCCACCTGCTCGGCGCCTACGTGCCGAAGTAGCCGGCCGTCACTCCGTGCACAGGTTCGCGCGCAGCGCGCTGGGCGCGTAGCCGAGCATTTGCCGGCAGGTCCGCGACAGGTGCGCGAGGTCCGCGAACCCGCCGGCGTGCGCCGCCGCGGTGAGATCGAGCGGCCCGACCCGCGCGAGCGCATGGAGCAGCCGGCGCCACAGCCGGTAGCTGCGCATCGCGACGCCGACGTCGCGCACGAACAGCGCCTGGAGGTGCGCCGCGGACAGCCGGGTCCGGGCGATCGCGCCGGCGCGGTCGGCGTCCGGATCGCGCAGGGTCTCGACCAGCCGCGCGATCCGGCGGTCGGGCACGCAGGCCGTCCCGGTGGCGAGCGCGCGGTGGACCTCGTCGCCGACCGCCGCGAGCACCGCGGGGCGGGCGAGCGCCGCGCCCTGGCCGACCACGGCGCCGACCACGCGGCTCCGCGCGGCGCCGGCGAGCGCGTGCGGGCCGCCGAGCGCGCGGGCGGCGCCGGCGAGCCGCGGGCAGAGCTCGGGATCGAAGGTGTAGGCCACCACCGGGCCGGGGCAGCTCGCCGCGTACGGCTGATCGGCCGGAACGATCACCGCGCGCCCGCGCGCCGCCCCCGCGTCGCCGGTCACCGCGACGTCGGCGTCGAGCCCGACCAGCACGCACGCGCCGTGCTCGGTGTGGCGCGCGGACGCGGCCGACCGCGAGAACGTCCCGCCGAACGGCTCGCCGAGCACGGCGCCGATCCGGGTTTCGTTCAAGCGCACCATCGCCTCCCAGCATAGCGTGCCGGGATGGACCTGTTCTCCCCCGCCATGCGCCGAGATCCCTACCCGCTCTACGACCAGCTGCGCGCGACCTCGCCGGTCCTCCACTTGCCCGGGCCCGACCTGTGGGTCGTGTTCGGCCACGACGCGGTCAAGCGGGCGCTGTCCGATCACGAGGCGTTCAGCTCCAATGTCGGTCCATCGCGCGGCAACCGCTTCGAGTGGCTGCTGTTCATGGACCCGCCGCGCCATACCCAGCTGCGCGCGATCATCGGCCGCGCGTTCGGCGCGCGCTCGATCGCCGGGCTCGCGCCGCGGATCCGGGCGCTCGCGAGCGAGCTGCTCGACCGGGTCGGCGATCCGGACTGCGATCGCGGCGAGCTCGACCTGGTCGCCGGTCGGCTGGTCGGCTGGTGTGCTTCGCGGCGCACCCCGGCCAGCTCGCGGCCGTCCGCGCCCGGCCCGACCTGCTGCCGCACGCGATCGAGGAGGTCCTGCGCTACAAGACGCCGGTCCAGGCGATGTTCCGCGCCACGCGGTGCGCGGTCGAGCTCGACGGCACCCGGATCCCCGCCGGCGCGTTCGTGATCGCGATGATCGGCGCGGCCAACCGCGACCCCGCCCGGTTCGCCGAACCGGCGCGGTTCGACGTCGCGCGCGCGCCCAATCCGCACCTGGCGTTCGGCCACGGGATCCACTTCTGCCTCGGCGCACCGCTGTCGCGGCTCGAGGCGACCATCGCGCTCGACGAGCTGCTCGCGCGGTTCGCGCAGCTCGAGCTCGCATCGCCGGACTGGCCGCCGCGCGCGTCGTTCCACGTCCACGGCCCCGCGGCGCTGCCGGTGCGAGTCCATCGCGCCGCACGGCGTTGACGCAACAGCCATACATCGCCGCACCCGTACCAGGACCCGTGCCCCGCAGCATCATGCGGCACACTCGGGGTTGTGCAAATCGCGCACTGGCGAGCAGCAAATTGCTCCGCATTGCCGATGATCTCCGACGACGTGCACTGCGGCATCGTGTGCAGCCGCGCGCGTCGACGACGCAGTGACATGGACTGACACTCCACAGTCGCACCGATCAGTGTCGATGCTTCATCATTGATTAAGCCGGCCCGGCGCAGCGTCCGACATGTCGTATTACAGATCGAGCGCAACTGACTACACCCTCCGATCACGCAATCGATCTCGATCGGTCAAAATCCCGATCTGGCAGTTGACGGCAATGTTCGTCATCTCGTATGTGTCGCTCTCCCCGACTTCTGGAGGACTCTGACATGGCACTCTCCCGTTTGCTGATCCTGTCTGCATCACTGCCGCTGTTCGCTGCGGCCTGCGCGACCGATGACGACATCACCGACGACGCCGTCATCGAGCCCGGCAGCAACTTCCACATGCTGCCGCTGACCACCGGCGACAAGCCCCAGAACGTGATCACCCCGCGGATCGCGGGCCTGACCTTCTTCGGCGGTCCGGTCCTCAAGAACGTCAATATTCATCCTGTTTTCTGGAACTCAGCAACGAAACTGCAATCCAATATCAATTCGTTCTACCCGGCTGTCGTCGGCGGCAGCCCGCTGTACAGGATGCTCGCGCAGTACAGCAGCATCGGATCCGGCACTTCCGTCGCCGGGATCGTCGACACCTCGACCACCCGGAGTGTCAGCGATGCCACGGTCCAGTCGCGGATCAGCGCACTGATCACCGCCGGCCGGCTCCCGGCCCCGACCGCGAACACGTATTACCCCGTACACTTCCCGTCGGGGATGTCGATCACTGCGCCGGATGGCAGCCGGTCGTGCGTCCAGTTCTGCGCCTACCACGGCACCTTCGTGCGCAACGGCGTCAACGTCAACTACGGCATCATCCCCGACATCGGGCAGTCGGGTTGCAACGGCGGCTGCGGCGGCAGCACGGTCACCAACAACACCGACTCGGTCGCGTCGCATGAGCTGGTCGAGGCGACCACGGATCCCGCGGTCGGCCTGGCGACCGTGTTCGGCCCGCCGCTCGGCTGGTACGATCAGCCCGACAATCAGGAGATCGGCGACCTGTGCAACGCGCAGCAGGGCACCACGGCAGGCTTTGTCGTCCAGAAGGAGTGGTCGAACTCGGCCCACGCCTGCGTCGATCACTGATCCCAGGCTGAGCTGAAGCGCCGCCGGATCCATCGCGATCCAGCGGCGCTTCTACATCCAGATCCGCCAGCGATCGGGGAGGTCGACGCCGGAGCGATCCGATAGCGCGGCGTCGTTGGGCCACAGCGTCCTCCCGGGGTCGAGCGCCTTGTGCGCGATCGCGACCGCGCCCGACCAGGTCTCGTCGCGGCCGAGCGCGGCCATCTCCGCCGGCGAGAAGAACCGCGCGTCGTCGATCTCGGCCGGGTTGGGCCGCAGATCGCTCGGCGGTGACAGCAGCCGGGCGAGGAACATGAAGAAGTAGTTATGCTCGCCGTCGTCCATCACCCACAGGCGGACGCCGAGCAGGCCTTCGATCGCGACCCGCAGGTTGGTCTCCTCGAACGCCTCGCGCGCCGCCGCATGATCCGGTAGCTCGCCGGGCTCGATCCGCCCCGCCGGCAGCAGGTAGCGGCCGCGGGTCACGCCGCGGATGTTGCGCACGAGCAGGACTCGCCCGTCGTCCACGACCACCGCCCCGGCGCCGAGGCTCAGCGGCCGCCGCGGTGGCGGGCGCTCCGGGACATCGGACGACGCGCGGTGCGACATACGGCTAGCTATTCACCGCGGCGGGGTAGCGCAGGCCGGCGGCAGCGCCCCGCGGTGCGATCGTGCGAGTCTTCATGGCCCGACATTGCCGCGGCGGCCCGGGAACCACAAGCCATCGCGGTCGTGGTGCGGCCCGGGGGCAGCTGCAAGCCGAATGCCCCGAAATGACCTCGGAGATTCGCTCACGTGGCGCGCTTGCCGCGGACCGCGCGAAGCATTACGTTGCTCGGGACTGTCCCGGTGCTTGCCACCGGAGGTCGTTTGATCTTGATGCGGACTGTATGTCTTCGGCGAGCGGGCGGTGCCATGGTGTCACCGGGAAGCGGGGCGCATGCTCGCCATTGACATCGCGTTGCTGGCCGGCGGCGCCGTGCTGGCTGTGGTCGCCGCTGCGATCGTCGGCGGGAAGCTCGGCCCCCGGCTGGACGCCCGCCGCCGCCGCCGGCAGGGCGAGCGCAACGCCGATCAGGAGAAGCGCCGGCTCGCAGAGCTCTGCACCATATGCGGTACACCGATCGATCCGGCCCACGATCTGTGGGAAGCGGACCAGTGGTGGCACCGTGCGTGTTATCGAGAGTCCTTGCGCTAGGAGAACGTCATGAAGAATTATCGGGTCATCGCGGCGGGCATCGCCGGTATCGTGGTCCTCATCGGCGGCATCCTGCTCGTCGCGTCGCTCACCACCATCCACCCCGGCCACGTCGGTGTGTCGGTCAAGAAGTGCAGCGGCGGCGGGGTGTCGTCGGACCCGATCCCGACCGGCTACTACTGGCGCAGCCTGTTCTGCGAGGAGGTCGTCGAGTACCCGACCAGCGTCCAGACCCTGGTGCTGTCGCACAGCCCGCACGAGGGCATGTCGATGGACGAGTCGATCACGGTCACGTCGTCGGAAGGCCTGCCGGTCAACCTCGACGTCTCGGTGTCGTTCACGCTCGAACCGGCCAAGGTCCCGGCGATCTACACCAAGTACCGCAACGACATCAGCGTGATCGCCCACAACTTCGTCCGCCAGACCATCCGCGAGGGCCTGCAGAGCATCTTCGCCCAGTTCACGGCCGAGCAGCTGTACTCGACCAAGCGCGAGGAGAGCCGGCTCGAGGTCCAGGCATTCCTGAGCAAGCACCTGGGCATCGAGGGCTTCGTGATCCAGCAGTTCACCGTCAACGAGACCCGGGTCCCCGAGGCGGTGGTCCAGGCGATCAACGCCAAGGTCGCCATGATCCAGGAATCGCAGAAGGCCGAGGCCCAGGTCCGCAAGACCGAGGCCGAGGCCAAGCAGCGGGTCGCGCAGGCCCAGGGCGAGGCCGAGGCCAAGAAGCTCTCCGCCGACGCCGAGGCCTACTTCAACAGGACCGTCGCCGCGTCGATCACCCCGGAGTACGTCCAGTACCGCGCGCTCGAGAAGTGGAACGGCGAGCTGCCGCAGATGATGGGCACCGGCGCGGTCCCGTTCGTCAACCTCGGTGCCCGGCCCGCGCAGCAGCCCCAGCCCCAGAAGTAGCGCCCGCCGAGCGCCTTGTGCTACCTGGGCGCAATTCCTCGGAATCGTCGCGGCGCGCGGCCTTGATCCGGCCCACGCGCCCGCCTAGGCTCGCCCCGCGGGTCGCGGTAGACCCTCCCTCATGCGCCGCATGCCTTGCCAGATCGCCCGTCGCGACGGCTCTCGCCGCGGCCGCGGGGGGCGTGGGCGATGACGGTCGAGCGAGGCGGGGCGGGGGGCAGCGGCCCCCGAGGGATCGACCGGATCGAGGTCGAAGACCGCGACGCGATCGCCGGGGTCCGGCCGCGCGCGGCGTACGCGCCGGCGTCGCTCGACGAGTGCGCCGAGCTGATGGCGATGGCCGCGCGCGAGCGGCTGCGGCTCGGCTTCGTCGGCGGCGGCACCGCGCTGGGGCTCGGAGCGCCGCCGGCCGGGCTGGACGCGGTCGTGCGCACCGGGCAGCTGGCGCGGATCATCGAGCACGCGCCGGCCGACCAGGTCGTGATCGCGGAGGCCGGGCTCACGCTGGCGGCGCTGCAGGCCGAGCTCGCCGCGCATGGCCAGCGGCTGGCGCTCGACCCGCCGCAGCCGGACCGCGCGACGATCGGCGGGCTGGTCGCGGCCGCGGGGTTCGGTCCGCTGCGGGGGCGCTACGGCGGGATCCGCGATCTGATCATCGGCGTGACGCTGGTGCTCGCCGACGGCACGGTGGCGCGCGGCGGCGGCAAGGTGGTCAAGAACGTCGCCGGCTTCGACCTGCCCAAGGTCGCGTGCGGCTCGCTGGGCACGCTCGGCCTGGTCGCGGCGGCGGCGTTCCGGCTCCACCCGCTGCCCGAGACGGTCCACACCGTGATGGTGCCCGGCGTCCGTCCCGAGCAGGTGGTCGCGCTGATCGCCGCCGCGCGCGACGCGCAGCTCGAGCCGACCTGCGCCGTCGCGGTCACCAGCGATGCCACCGGGGCCGCCGGGGCCAGCGACCCCGCGGGGGCCGGCCGGTTCGACCTCGGCGTGCGGTTCGAGGGCTTCGGACCGGGCACGGCGCCGCAGATCGCGCGGCTGCTCGCGATCGCAGCGGCGGCGGGCGCGCCGGGCGAGCCGCTGTCCGACGATGCGGCCGCGGCGTTCTGGCGCCGCCACGACGCGGTGCGCACGGCCGCGCCGCTGCGGGTCCACGCCGCCGCGCTGCCGACCCGGTTCCCCGAGGTCGCGGCGCAGCTCGCCGGGCTCGGACCGCTGGCCTGGTACGCCACGCTCGGCGTCGGGTTCGCCGGCGGTGACGTCGACCCGGCGGCGGCCGGCCCGGCGATCGCGGCCGCGCGCGCCGCGCTGGTCGCCGGCGGCGGCTCGCTGGTGATCGAGCAGGCGCCCGCCGGGCTCGGCATCGATCCCTGGGGTCCGCCGCCCGCGTCGCTCGCGATCATGCAGCGGCTCAAGCGCCGGTTCGATCCGGACGGCCGGCTCAACCCGGGCCGGTTCGTCGGAGGTCTATGACTGCCAAGCGCCGCCTGCTCGACGACTGCGTCCACTGCGGGTTCTGCCTGCCGGCGTGCCCGACCTACCAGTCGTGGGGCGAGGAGATGGACTCGCCGCGCGGCCGCATTCACCTGATGAAGCTGATCGCCGACGCCAAGCAGCCGCTGACCTCCGCCGCGGTCGACCACTTCGATCGCTGCCTGGGCTGCATGGCGTGCATGACCGCCTGCCCGTCCGGCGTCCAGTACGGCGCGCTGATCGAGCAGACCCGCGCGATGGTCGAGCGCGACCACCGGCGCGGCCTGGCCGACCGGCTGTTCCGCGGCATGATCTTCGCACTGTTTCCGTACCCGCGGCGGCTCAAGCTCGCGATGGTGGGCCAGCTGATCTACCAGCGCACCGGGCTGCGCTGGCTGGCGCACCGGCTCGGCCTGGTCCGGCTGCTGCCGCGCCGGCTGCGCAACCTCGAGGCGCTGATGCCGCCGGTGTCGGTCGCCAAGCTCGCCGATCGGCTGCCCGCCGCACTGCCCGCGGCCGGCCCGCGGCGGACCCGGGTCGCCGTGTTGCCCGGCTGCGTCCAGCGCGTGTACTTCCCCGAGGTCAACCAGGCGACGCTGCGCGTGCTGGCCGCCGAGGGCTGCGAGGTCGTGGTGCCGCCGGCGCTCGGCTGCTGCGGCGCGCTGTCGCTCCACGCCGGCCGCGACGGCGAGGCCCGCCGGTTCGCCCGCGCGGCGATCGAGGTGCTTGAGCAGACCGGCGCCGACGCCATCGCGGTCAACGCCGCCGGCTGCGGGTCGTCGATGAAGGAGTGGGGCCACCTGCTCGCCGACGACCCGGCGTGGGCCGAGCGCGCCCGGACGATCGCCGCCAAGGTCAAGGATGTCAGCGAGCTGCTCGCCGGGCAGCCCGCGGTCGCCAGGCGCCACCCGGTCCGGCTCCGGGTCGCGTACCACGACGCCTGTCACCTCGCGCACGCCCAGCGGATCCGCGCCGAGCCGCGCGCCCTGCTCGCGGCGATCCCCGGGCTGGAGCTGGTCGAGCTCGACAGCGACACGTGCTGCGGCAGCGCCGGGGTCCACAACCTGCTGGAGCCCGAGAGCGCGCGAGAGATCGGGGAGCGCAAGGTCGACAGCGTGATCGCCGCCGCCCCTGATCTCCTGGTCAGTGCCAACCCGGGCTGCACGCTGCAGATCCAGATGCTGCTGCGCGAGCGCGGCCGGGACGTCCGCACCGCGCACCCGATCGAGGTCCTCGACGCCTCGATCCGCGGCGTCCCGCCGGCCGACCCTGAACGCCGGCCCTGAACCCCGGCCCTGAACCCCGGCCCTGAACCCCGGCCCTGAACGCCGGCCCTGAACCCCGGCCCTGAACCCCGGCCCTGAACGCCCGGTGAGGTACGCGGCCGGGATCCGCATGACGCACCGTGCAATGCCAGGGAGTTGCCAATTCTTATTTCGTTTGTCGGATCATCTCTCTAGATTCGGGGTAGACCGCCCCGTCAGGCGGTTCGATCGGTAACCCGTTCGAGGAGCGCCTCACGTGTACCAGCAGAATTACGACCCGTTCGGGAACGTGTTCCTGTCCACCGTGGTCGCAGCCGTGCCGATCGTGGCGCTGCTGTACTTCATCGCCCTGCATCCCCACCGCGATCGCCAGGGCAACCGCAACCTCGGGATCTCGGCGCCCTACGCGGCGCTGTGCGGCGTGGTCGCCGCGTTCCTGGTGTCGTGCGTGGCGTTCCGCATGCCGGTCGGTGCGGCGGTGTCGGCGTTCGTGTACGGCACGCTGTCCGGGTTCGTCGGGATCATCTGGATCGTCGTGTCCGCGATGCTGCTGTACACGATGACGGTCGTCAGCGGGAAGTTCGAGATCGTCAAGGAATCGATCGTCCACATCTCGTTCGACCGCCGGCTCCAGGTGCTGCTGATCGCGTTCTCGTTCGGCGCGATCATCGAGGGCACCTCGGGGTTCGGCACGCCGGTCGCGATCGCCGGCGCGATCATGGTCGGCCTCGGGTTCAAGCCGTTCCAGTCCTCGGTGCTCAACCTGATCGCCAACACCGCGCCGGTCGCGTTCGGCGCGATCGGCACGCCGATCGTCACCCTGGCCTCGGTCAGCAAGCTCGACGAGCTCCAGCTGTCGACGATGGTCGGCCACCAGCTGCCGTGGGCCTCGATCCTCGTGCCGTTCTGGCTGATCGCGCTGTTCGTCAAGATGGAGGGCGGCACCTGGAAGCAGGCGCTCGAGGTCTGGCCGGCCGCGCTGGTGTCGGGCGGCAGCTTCGCGATCATGCAGTACCTGTCATCGAGCAGCACCGGGTTCCACCTCACCACCGACGTGATGTCCGGCGTGTTCTCGGTGGTGTGCACCGCGGTGTTCCTGCGCTTCGTGTGGCACCCCAGGGAGCGGTTCCTGCTGCGCTCCGAGCGCGAGACCGGCGCGAAGTCGACGGTCAACATCAAAGAGTGGAAGTACAAGTACGGGCTCGGCGAGACCATCCACGCCTGGCTGCCGTGGGCGATCCTGATCGCCTGCTGCGTGGTGTGGGGGCTCAAGAAGGCCTGGCTCAACGCCCTGTTCGGCGGCGCGTCGACGCCCAAGTGGGACATGCCGGCGTTGCACCAGCTGGTCCAGCGCATGCCGCCGGTCGCGCCCCCCGGCGCCAAGCCCGAGGGCGCGCAGTTCACGCTCAACTGGGTGTCGGCCGCCGGCACCGGCGTGTTCGTCGCCGCGATCATCTCCGGCTTGGTGCTCGGCCTGACCGGCGCGCAGTGGAAGCAGGCGTTCCGCCAGACCGCGCGCCGCATGGTCATCCCGATCCTCGTGATCGGCCAGGTCCTCGGCCTGGGCTACCTCACCCGCTACGCCGGCACCGACGCGGTGCTCGGCCTGATGTTCGTCGGCGCCGGCGCCGCCTATCCGTTCTTCGCCGCCTACCTGGGCTGGCTCGGCGTGTTCCTGACCGGCTCGGACACCGCGTCGAACGCGCTGTTCGGCAGCCTGCAGACGATCACCGCGCAGCAGCTCCACCTCAGCCCGGTGCTGGTGGCGGCCACCAACTCCAGCGGCGGCGTGATGGGCAAGATGATCGACGCGCAGTCGATCATGGTCGCGTGCGCGGCCACCTACGAGGACCCCTACGAGCGCGCCCACGCGATCGGCCCGATCTTCCGCAAGGTGTGGTGGCACTCGGTCGCGGGCGCGGCGTTCATCGGCATCATCGCCCTGATCCAGTCGCAGATGACCGGATGCGCCCCCGAGTCGCCGCCCGCCAAGTCGAGCCGCGCCGAGCCTGCCCCGCGCGACCCCGGCCCGACCGGCTTCGATCGCGATCACCGCGCCGAGCTCGCGCGCGCCGATCGCCCGGCCGGCGCGCCGCGATAGTCCGGAGTCGGCGGCCCGCCGGAGCGCACCGGCCGCCGCGTGCAGCGGTTCTCGGCTAGAGTTCGCCCATGCGGTCTCCCCGGTTGTGTCTCGTCGCCGCCGTCGCCGGCGCCCTGATGTCGTGCGGCGGTGGCGCCCCCCAGCCCGCCACGCTGTCGTCGCGCTGGTCGGCGCCGTCGATCCTGGCCGAGATCCCGGCCAACGCGCCGTACCTGGTCGCGCTGCTCGAGCCGATGAACGACGCGCTGCGCCGGCGGATGCTGCACAGCATCGACGCCCAGCTCGCGCAGTCCTCCGTGACGCAGGAGCTCGACAAGCTGCGCAGCGACACGCCCGAGCCGTGGATGCGCGCCGTGCTCGCGCAGTTCGACGAGCTGCGCAGCAAGGGCGCGGCCGCGTGGTTCGATCAGCTGGGCATCGATCCGCGCGGCCGGTTCGTGCTCTACGGCATGTCGCTATGGCCGGTGGCGCGCATCGAGCTCAGCAACCCGGCGAAGCTGCGCGCGGCGATCGCCCGCCTGCTGTCCACCGCCGGCGCTCAGCCCCAGCAGCGCACGCTCGACGGCCGCGCCTACTGGCTCGTGGGCGACCGCGACGTCAGCTTCGTCGCCGCGGTGCTCGACCACGAGGCCGTCGCGGCCGTGCTGCCGACCGCGGTGGTCGACGCCGCCCTGCCGGAGGTGCTCGGCATCCGCCCGCCGGAGCGCAGCCTGGCCGCGACCACCACCATGCCCGAGCTGCTGGCGCGCCATCACTTCCTCGGCGTGCTCGTCGGGTACTTCGATGCCCATCGCATCGTCGACGTCGTCGCCGGCCCCCAGCCCCGCCCGATCGACATCCCGATCCGGGCCATCACCGGACCGGTGTCCCCGGACTGTCGCGCGGACCTCGACCGGGTCGCCGCCGCGATCCCGCGGGTCGTGCTCGGCTACCACCGCTTCGACGGCACCGGGTTCGACGCCTCGCTCGTGCTCGAGACGCCGCCGGCCACCGTCGCCGCGCTGCGCAAGCTCCACGCCAGCGTCCCCGAGGTCACCGCGCAGCCCGCCGGTCAACCGCTGTTCGCGATGGGAGCCGCGCTCGATCCCGACCAGCTGATCGCCTGGCTCCAGGACAAGGCGCGCCAGGTCCGCGAGCGCCCGTTCCGCTGCCCGTGGTTCACCGAGTGGAACGCCGCCGCCGCGGAGGTCTCCAGCAAGCTCGCCGCCCCGCTGCCGCCGATCTGGCGCGGCGTGCGCGGGTTCTCGGTGACGATCGACGACGCGTCCCTCCTGCCGCCGAGCATCACCGGCCACGCCCTGGTCGCCGGCGATCGGGTCGGCGATCTGGTGCAGTGGCTCGCCGGCCAGGTCCCCGCGATCGCCGGCATCCCGCTCACCCGCAACGGCCAGCCGATCGAGCTGCCGACCCGCCAGCTCCAGATCCCGGTGCCGGCGCACTTCGCGCTCACCACCGACCGCCTGGTGATCGCCGCCGGCGAGGGCAGCGAGCGCCGCGTCACCGAGCACCTGCGCGCCCCGGCGCCCAGGACCTCCCCGCTGTTCACGATGCGGTTCAACGTCCCCCGCCTGCAGGAGATCCTGGCCTCGTTCGGCCAGAAGCCGATGGACAACCTCAGCTCGCTGCGCGACGTCGGCATCGGCCTCGACGTCGACGACACCGGGATCAGCTTCGACGTGTCCGGCACCTGGCTGCCCGAGGCTCCCCCAGCGCAGATCGCCGCGCCGCCCGCCCGGCCCTGATCGCGGCACGAGCGACCGCGGCGGCCGCCGCTGCTTGCTCGGGCCACCGACGACATCGTCGCACCCGCCCGGCGTGAGGGGCATCAGCAGGCGCCGCGCCGTATGATAGGCTCGACGGTCCAGGGGAGGAGCGCCGTGCACGAGATCGCGTCCTCGCATCGTGCCGTTGATACGGAACCCGCTGGCTGGAGAGCGGGCCGGCCCGGCGAGGCGTCGCTCCGCGAAATCGCCGCGATGCGCGCCGGGTTGTGGTGGGTGCAGCTGCGCTCGTACGCAGGGACCCTGATGTCCTCGGAGCCTGCGACGTGACCGTCGCGGACGTCCGCGCCGCGCTCGCGCTGGCCAGGCCGCACCACGCCCTCGTCACGCTGCGCCGGATGGCCGACGCCGCCGAGCAGGGCGGATCCGAGACGCTCGCCGAGTGGCTCGAGCTCCTCGAGCGCGCCGTCGGCGCCCTCGCCGGCCCGACGTTCGCGGCGGCGGTGCGCAGCGTGCGCCAGGCCCCCGACGACGCCGCCGCGCTCGAGCGGCTCGGGCGGCGCCTGATCAGCGAGGGCTGGCCCCAGATCGCGGTGACGCTGCTCGGCCGCGCCCATCGCATCGACCCGCTCGACCCGCGCGTGCTCGCCGCGCTGGTCTCGGCGCTCGCCGCCGATGGTCAGCACGCCCGCGCCTGCGCGGTGCTGCGCGACGCGCCCGCCCCCGGCGTCTGGGGCCTCGGTCGCCGCGGCGTGCTCGCCCGCCACGCCCTGCTCTCCGGCGATCTCGACGCCGCTCGCCACTGCATGCCCTCCCTGCTCGCCAGCACCGATCCGGCGCACCAGGAGCTCGCACTCGAGATCGGCGGCATGCTCGCGCGCGCCGACGCGGTCGCCCGGGTGTCCCCGCTCGACGACCACGACCTGCGCGGCTGGCACTTCGTCGTGACCGGCGGCCTGCTCCTCCACCGATCGCCGGACGACGAGCCCGGCATGAACGGCCGCTACGCGTTCGTCCACGACCGCTCCGCCGACTGCCTCGAGGGCCTGTGCCGCGCCGCCGCGGTGCTCGCCGCGCTGCACCGGCCCGTCGACCGCATCCTCGCCCCGGCCGATCGCGCCAGCGCGATCCTCGCCCGCGCCGCGGCGCTCCGCCTGGACTGTCCGGTCGTCGACTGGCCCGCCGGCGACATCGCCGCGCCGGGCCTGATCGTCGCCTACAGCGCCGACGAGCTCGCCTCCGACGCCCGGCGCGCCGTGCACGACCACCGCCCCGGCCAGGTCCTCCACTGCCACGCCGCATCGTGGACCCGCGAGCCGCCGTTCGCCCCCGACCTGGTCACCCGCCTCCACCAGTACTACCGCGCGCCCTGGGACGGTCACAGCGGCGTCGATCCGCACACCGGCGAGCCGGTCCACGTCCCGCCCGACGCCGCCGACCTCGCGACCCTCGCCGCCCGGATCGCCGAGGCCCCGCGCGACCCGCCCGACGCCGATCTCGATGCCCTGCTCGCGCTCGCCGACGCCGCGCGCGCCGTCGCAGCCGACGCCGCGGCCGGCGCGCTCCGCGACCGCGGCACCCGGCGCCGCGCCTGGTGCGGCTCGCCGGTCCCCAGCCAGCGGTTCGAATAGCTCCGATCAGCCGGCCGCGCGCAGCGCGCTGTCCGCTTCCCGGCGCTTCTCGCGGAGCTTCGGAGCCACCGAACCGTCGTAGAACCGCCAGTCCTGGATCTGCGGGTCGAAGCACATCGGAAACACGCGCCTCGTGTCGGACCCCTCTGCGAGCAACTCGCCGACGAGGAAGCCGAGGATCGCCGAGGGCAGTAACGGGTCAAGCACGGTGGCATGCAGGGCTTCGTCGAGCGAGCCAAGCGCCCCGGGATTCTCGGTCGGTCCCGATCTCTCCTCCGCCGCGCGCGTCACACGTGCGATACCCGACGGGTGAAAGCGCAACTTGTATACTCGACCGTTGCGCTCGAACAGGAACGCCGGCTCGCCCAGAACAGAGTGCAGGTCACCGGAGCGTTGCTCCAGCACGGGCTGTCCGACGGCCTTGAGGCTTCGCGTGAACACGTCGAGCGCGTCGTATCGCTCCCCGAAGTGCTCCAGGCCGCGCGCCAAGTCGTCGAGAGAAAGCTGGTGGGCCTGCATCACGGGTCGTCCTCCATGATAGCGCGCTTCAGGAGCGTCCGTGGGCCTCGCCAGCTGGACGCAAGGGTTCGGAACTCTTCTCCAAACCGCGTCATGAGCCCAAGCACGATCTTCGAGGTTCCGCCCGACCCGTTCTCCCGGCTCGACTCCCTTCATCTTGTACCGAATATCATGTTCCAGCTCGTTGAACACGTGCGACGCGATCGAGGTGACCTGCACCTCGCAGATCGCATCGCGGATCGAAGCTTCGACCTCGGCGTGCACCAGCGGTACGAGCAAATGAGTCGCTCGGTAGCCGCTCGGCTTGCGATGCACCTCATCGGGATCGGGATCGTGCTCGAGCACGAACGCGCGCTGGACGACCTGCGCTGCGGGCATCTCCAGACGTGGATCGTAGACGATGGCTCGACAGCCAGCGACGTCTGTGACGATCCTGTTGACATCGCTCATCAGCGGCGCGAACTCGTAGCGAGGGTCGCCGTCCGCGGCTCGCCGCCGCAGCTTCTCGCGGAGATCCTCGGGATGCTTGGCTCTCGACGACAGCAGCACCGGCAGCGCCGCCGCGCGGAACTCGCGACGCAGACGCTGCTCGACGAACCTCGCCGCGGCTTCGTACCGGGCCATCTGAAGCCGATACGTATCGATGACCTGCCCGATCTGGTCCTCCGTGAGCACGACCCGATACTCGTCCGTCCCACTGCCTTGTCAACTTTCATGCGGCATCCGAAGCATTGTTCGCATGGTCGAATCGATGCTCCCAGATGTCCATCGTGGAGGTGTGGCGAGATCAGCTTGCGCAGCTGCTGCGCGCGC
This sequence comes from Kofleriaceae bacterium, assembly GCA_036265355.1. Lineage (GTDB taxonomy): Bacteria > Myxococcota_A > Polyangia > Haliangiales > Haliangiaceae > JABFXX01. The sequence continues at coordinate 32,566 of DATAPF010000429.1, forward strand.
TCGGTGTTCTGGCTCTTGGCCCGTTCCGCCGTCGCGCGGTTCCGCCTTGCCTCGGCCTCGGCCGCGAGCGGTCGATGGCGATGCCGCGGCCGGCGCGCTCCGCGACCGCGGCGCCCGGCCCGGGCGTGGTGCGGGTCGCCGGTCCCGAGCCTGCGGTTCGAGTAGCCCCGTCAGCCGGCCGGTCGGCGCAATGCGAGCAGGGCCATGGATGACGCTGTGCTAGGCTGAATCCGTGAGGCCACGTTGAGCTTGTCCCATCGGACGACGTACGCAGACTACGTTACTACAGAACAGAACAGCGAACGCCGGCACGAGTTCCTCGACGGCGTCATCATCGCGATGCCCGGTGGCTCCGACGAGCACAACGCAATTGCGTTCCGCTTCTCCATGCTATTCGGGATGCGCATGCCGCACGGGTGTCATGGCTACACAGCCGACCAGAGGTTCTGGATCGCATCGACCGAACGCGGACGCTACAGCGACGGATCCATCATCTGCGGCAAGCCCGAACATCCTGCGCATGATGCCCAGGCGACCACAAACCCGGTGGTGGTCGTCGAGGTGCTATCCCCCAGCAGTGCGGGCGATGACGACGGTGACAAGCGCCGCGACTTCCAGTCGCTCGCATCGCTGCAGGCGTATGTGATCGCCGCGCAGGATGCCCGCTGGGTGAAGGTCTACCGCCGCAACGAACGGGGAGCTTGGCACGAGCAGCCAGACGTCTACCGCGGTGGCGAGAGTTTCGAATTGCCCAGGCTGACCCGCACGATCGCGATCGACGAGGTCTACGACGACATCCTCGACGGCGCTGGCCGCTCCCTGCTCCGATGACCATCCCGGCTCGCGTCACCGATCCGTAGCGTGCAGACCCTGGCGAACCTGCAGGCGCCTCGCGCGGTGTGGGTCTCGAGGTGGCATGGAGCGCGCGGGCGAGCTGGTGCGCCGGGCTCACGAGCGGCTCGACCGGCGACCCCGGTTGTGCTTCAAGTGGCCGATGCGTTTGCCGAGCGTCTCTCGAATCCGGACCTGGGTCCTGGCTCGCATCGAGCGGCTGTGGTCGCAGTTGGCGCCTCGCAAGCAGGTAGGCGAGCTCGCAAGCGTCGTGGTCGACGCCGTGCGGTCCCGACGGGAGCTGGTGCTCGAGAATGCCGTGCTTCGCCACCAGGTCAACGTGCTGCGACGCAGCAGCAAGCGTCCGAAGCTCTCCCTCGTCGATCGGCTCAAGCTGCTCCTCGGTGCGCGGTGGTTGCCGTCGTGGCGGCGAGTGATCGTTCTCGTCCAGCCCGAGATCCTTCTGCGCTGGCATCGGGCCGGATTCCGGCGGTTCTGGCGGCGCCGCTCCCGGCCGCAGAAGACGTCGCCGCTGGCGCCCGAGACGATCGACCTGATCCGCGACATGGCGGTGCGGGGACGACTGTGGGGGGCCGAGCGCATCCGCGGCGAGCTGCTCAAGCTCGGGGTCAAGGTCAGCAAGCGGACCGTCCAGAAGTACATGCGCG
>DATAPF010000430.1:0-15474 GCA_036265355.1 Kofleriaceae bacterium
TGTTCGAGCATGGATGCTGCCTGGGTACCACGGCGCCCGGGGCGACGCATCCGGCGGGCGGCGCTGCGACAAGACACCGCCGTCGAGTGGAGTCCTAGCGATATCAGCAGCTTGCCGCGCCGGAAGGTTGCTCGGCCGACCTTCGTCGGCGTACAGTCTCACTCGCCGAGGATGACCGACTGGGTCGAAACCGTTTCGATCGGGACACTCAGGTCCGAGGACCTCTCCAAGGCCGGCTCGGTCTTCCGCTACAACCGCTACCTCTACCACACGACCGGCAAGCACCTGTCCAACGGCGGGATGGGCTCGGTCTACGAGCTGGAGCGCCGCGACGACGCGACCGGCGCCATCGAGCCGGTGGTCGGCAAGGTGTTCCACGCCAACTACCTGTTCCAGCTTCGCACCGACGAGATCACCCGCCGCGATCACCACAACAACCTCGCTGCGATGGCGCGGATCGCCGCGATCGAGCACCCGAACATCCTGCCGACCTACGTCCAGGCGCCGATCTCCGACAACTACCTGTTCGTCACGCCGCGCATGGGGATGACGCTGCTCGAGGCGATCGCCAAGCACAGCCTCACGCCGCGCGCGCGCACCAAGCTGCTGGTCCAGGCGCTCGAGGGGCTGGCGACGCTGCACGCCGCGCGGCTGATCCACCGCGACTTCACGCTGCGCAACATCCTGGTCGACGAGGGCGCCAACGTCGCCTACGTGTTCGACTTCGACCTCGCGATGTCGCTCGACGACCTCGGCACGCAGACCTACCGCACCTACTACAAGGGCCGGATCTTCGGCTCGCCCGGCTGGTCGGTCGCTCCCGAGACCATCGATCAGGCGCTGATGGACTCGCCGATCAACACCGCGCTCGACATCTACGCGATCGGCGGCGCGCTGCACGGCCTGTTCACCGACCAGCTGCTGTACGGCCCGGCCGACGACATGTGGGCGCTGCTGATCCGGATCGCCGAGGGCGTGGTGGTCGGCGGCAAGAGCAAGGTGTTCTACCCCGAGGGCTTCCCGACGGTGCTGCGCGCGGCGATCGAGGGCTGCATCGAGCGCGATCCCGCCCAGCGGTTCCCGTCGGTCCAGGCCGTGGTCGCCGAGCTGCGCGGCATGCTGCGCGAGCTGCCCGACGACCGGCCGAGCCGCAAGTCGAGCCGGGTCGCCGAGCGCACCCGGACCAACGAGTCGGCGCTCAAGGAGACCCAGGATCCGACGATCACCAGCGAGATCGTCGAGGCCGCCGAGCGCGCGGTCTACGCCTGGGGCTACGCGGTCGAGCGCAGCCTGGGCCGGGTCCGCGGCCATCCGATCTTCCTCGCCGCACCGCGCCCGGACATGGTCGAGAGCGGCCAGTTCCCCGACGCCAACATCTTCCCCAAGCTGGTCACGGTGATCGATCTGACCAAGGTCTCCGATCCGCGCAAGTTCGTCGAGAACTGGCAGCAGTACTTCTGGCCGACGCTCAAGCGCGTCCGCCAGGGACTGCTGACGTCGCTGCACAAGGTGATCTACGACGCCAACACCTCGTCGCTGCTGCTGTTCAGCGAGTACGTCGACGAGCCGCGGTTCGGCGACCGGATCTCGGAGCTCGATCTCAACATCGACGGCGCGCTCGCGCTCGGCTTCGTGGTGATCCGCCAGGTCGCCGCGCTTCACGAGTACGGCATGGCGCACAACAACATCTCGCCGGGCGCGCTGCTGTTCAAGGGCGCGGCCGCGACCCGCCTGGTGATGCCGGCGATGATCGGCCTGGTCGAGCCGGCGATGGGCGCCGAGGCGATGGCCGGCGACTGTCGCGCAGTCGCCGCGATGATCCTGACCTGGCTGCGGCCCAACCGGGTCGCGTCGCTCCACGTCCGGATCAAGCCGCTGTTCGAGGCGCTGCGCACCAAGCTGTCGACCTGGGCGTTCGAGAAGCAGATCTCGGCCCCCAAGATCGACGAGCTGATGGCGACGATCAGCGACGCGCTCGCGCTGGTCGACTTCAACTTCTCGGTGCTGCGCGACTCCGGCGGCGATCTCCAGGAGTACGGCCTGCTCCTGATCAGCCTCCGGCTCTACCACCTGCTGTGGCCGAGCGTGCCTTCGGTGGTGCCCCGGTCCACACTGCCGCCGACGTGACTGCACAGACCTCCCCGTGGTGGAAGCGGTGGATCGCGGTGATCTCCGTCGCGCTGGTCGCCGCGGGGTTCGCGATCGTGTTTCGCGGCACGCTGCACCAGGTCGGCCTGCTGCTCGGCGGCAACGGCATCGTCGCGGTGATCGACGCGATCCCGGTGTGGGCGCGCATCGTGCTGCCGGCGGCCGGCGGGCTCGGGGTCGGCCTGATCCTGCTGGCGGCGGCGCGGGTTCGCGAGGGCGCCGGCGTGGGCTTCGTGATGGAGGCCATCGTGCTGGGCCGGGTGCGGCTGCCGCTGACCCGCAGCGTGCTGCAGGCCGCCGCATCGTGGCTGGCGATCGCGTCGGGCAACTCGCTCGGCCGTGAGGGTCCGCTGATCCAGTTCGGTGCCGCGGCGGGTGAGGGCGCGCGCCGGGTGTTCCACCTCGACAACGTGACCGCGCGCATCGTGCTCGCCACCGGCGTCGCCGCCGGGTTCGCCTCGGCCTACAACGCGCCGGCCGCCGCGGTGCTGTTCGTCATCGAGATCGTCACCGGCGTGGTCGTGCTCGAGGCGATCGTGCCGATGCTGATCGCGGTCGTGATCGCGACCCTGGCGACCCGCTACGCGGTCGGCGGCGCCCCGCTGTACGGCGTGCGCACGTTCCAGATCGGCTCGCCGGTCGAATTGCTCGCGGTCGCCGGGCTGGGCGCGCTCGCCGCGCCGGTCGGCGTCGGGTTCCTCCGCCTGCTGGGCATCGCCGGGACGCTGTGGCGCAAGCTGCCGCCGCCGTGGCGAACGGCGGCCGGCGGCCTGCTGTGCGGCGCGATCCTCGCACCGCTGCCCATGATCGCCGGCAACGGGTTCGAGCCGCTGGAGGCGCTGCTCGACGGCCGGCTCGGGGTCGCGATGGTGGCCTGGCTGCTGATCGCCAAGCCGATCGGGACCGCGGGCTCGGTCGGCTCGGGCAACCCGGGCGGCGCGTTCACCCCGACGCTGCTGATCGGCGGCTGCACCGGCGCGCTGTACGCGTGGGGCCTGCACGCCGTGTTCGGCGGCGCGGTCGGCTCGCCGCCGACCTACGCGCTGATCGGCCTGGCCGCAGCGATGGCCGCCACCACCCATGCGCCGCTGACCGGGACGGTGCTCGCGTGCGAGCTGTCGGGCGACTACGCGCTGATGCTCCCGCTGCTGGTCGCCACCGCGATCTCGGCGGCGTGGGCCCGCCGGCTCTACGTCGACTCGGTCTACACCGCCGAGCTGTCGCACCGCGGCCTGCGCTGGCGGCTCACCCTCGATGGCCGCCGCGTGATCGAGAGTCAGCAGCACACCGTCGATGTGGTGTGACCGATTCATGATGATCGACTCACGATGATCGGCGTCGCGGTGATTGGCATGCTGCGCCGCGCGCCGGCGCACACTGCGATGTGCGGTGCGCGCACACGGTCGCCAAGTTGCGGCAACCTCCGATCGTGAGGCGCCCGGGCGCGCCGGATCGTGGTAGCCCGAGGCGACGTGAGGAATGCACGGCGCGTGTTGTGGACCGGGGCAGTCGTGGCAGCGGTCGCTGGATGTGGACGGGTCCAGAGCAACCCCGGACCGGCGGATGCGGCGGGCGACGCCGCCGGCGACGCGCGACCGCCGCGGTGCAACCCGACCGCCGCGTTCGGCAAGCCGGTCGCTCTGACCGCGCTCGACACCAGCGCCGATGACGAGCACGCCGATCTGTCCGCCGACGAGCTGACGATCTACTTCTCCAGCACGCGCCCGGGCGGCGCCGGCGGCTTCGACCTCTACCAGGCGACCCGCAGCTCGACGTCCGAGCCGTTCGGCAACGTCATCCCGGTCCAGGGCATCAACACCTCCGGCGACGAGCGCGTGCCGCGGATGTCGGCGAACGGCCTGTCGCTGTACGCGATGATCGCGGCCTCCACGTTCCCGGGCCTCCACATCGCGCTGGCCACCCGGCCCAATGTCACCGTTGCGTTCAGCGCCATGCGAACGGTCGCCAACGTCAACAACGCGACCAACAGCGCCGATCCGTATCTCCTGCCCAGCGGCAGCGCGATGTACCTCGCGTCCGATCTCGCAGGCAACCCCGGCCTGTATCGCAGCGTGAAGGTCAACGGCGCGTTCTCCACCCCGACCCTGGTCCCGGGCCTCAACCTCGACACACCCGCCGTCGAGAACAACCCGGTGGTGACGCCGGACGAGCTCACCCTGTTCTTCGGCTCGACCCGCCCGGGCGGCACCGGCGCCTACGACATCTACGAGGCGCAGCGCGCGCACGTCGCCGATGGCTTCGGCGCCCCGGTCGAGCTCAAGGGTCTCAACACCTCCGCGGCCGACGTGCCGAACTGGATCTCTCCCGACGGCTGCAACCTGTACTTCACGCGGCAGGAGCCGAACGTCGGCTATCAGCTCTACCTGGCGAGCCGGGGACGCTAAATTTAGGCTGACCAGGACGGCCCACTCATGGTGCTTCACCCCGGGCGACCAGGACGTGGACGATGCTGGCCTCGGCGCGTCTTCGCGACAAGCGACTGCATCCGGCCGAGCGGCCGATCGGTCGACGAGAGACCACGATGATCGTCGCACGCGGCTACGGCCAGGACACGAGAGACCGCGTGGACGGCCTGTGACTGGCCCGCCGAAGCAGACCAGGCTGACCAGGACGGCCTACTCATCCGGTATCACCGCGGCGACCACGAAGCGACGAGGTGCTGTTGCGGGGTCTTGTGGCAGGCGGCCGCATCCGTCCGAGTGATCAACGAGGGACCACGATGATCATCGCACTCGGCGGCGGCCATGGACCGGAGACCGCGTGGACGGTCCTGTGACCGGCCCGTTGAAGCTGACCAGGGGAACAGGGCGGCCCGCTCACAGTCCATCGCCCCGCGCGGGTGCTCCCTTTCGGATTTATTGACCTCTTTCCGGATCGCCGGAGAAGGGCTCACTCGGTGCCACAGCGATGCGTGGCGTGGCTTCGCCTCGAGAAGCGCCGACCACCGGGTGGTTCCTCGGATGGGCTTCAACGGGTAGGCGGTCCCAGCTGGGACTGCCGGTCTCGCGACACCTCCGGTCCCAGCTGGGACTTGTGGTTATCGCGAGACATCCGATCCCAGCTGGGACTGGTGACGCACTGGGTCGGCAACCGCCATTCGGCTGCGGCTGCCCCAGGGACGGCTGCTGCCTCGGGGACGGCCGCTGCTTCAGGGACGACCGCTACGTCGGGCGGACGACTGCTGCGTCGGGCGGACGCAAGAAGAACAGGGGCCGAGTGTGACGATCCCATGTTCGTTGCGCGCGGCTACGGCGATGGAGACGTGCGTCGAGCGCGCTCGGCGAGCAGGCCGCGAACGGCGTCGGCTACAGGTCGTAGCCGATCATCGAGCGGACGTAGAGCGGGCCGTAGGGCTCGCCGGGCTGGAGATCGTGGGACGGATCGGTGATCCGGGCGTAGACGCCGAGCGCCCACCACAGCTTGCCGAAGTTGAACATGGCCGCCGGGCCGAGGTAGGCGGCGGGGCCGAGGCCGAACGTGCGGGTCATCGGCGCCGGGTGCTGCGGGTACTCACCGCGTAGCCAGCTGTCGAGACCGAGGTGGAAGCTCGGTGTGATCTCGAAGGTCGCGCCGAGCGAGGGGTTGAGGACGAGCTCGCGCTGGCCGGAGAAGTAGAGCTCGTACTCGCCGGAGAGGTTGGCGGCGATCCGCAGGCGATCGAAGCGGCGCTGGAGCAGGATCTTGGCCTCGAGCTCGATCTCGCGCTCGTTCTCGACCAGCTCGCCATAGACGCCGGTGTCGATCGGCCAGACGCCCGCATCGGCGAAGATGTAGCGCAGGCGCTGCTTGAGGCCGTTGCCGGCGCCGGGGAACAGGGCCTTGCTGGCGAGCTGCTCGCCGGGGTCGGGGACGAACGTCAGGTAGAGGCCGAGCTCGAGGCGGTCGGCGAGGCCGATCTCGATCTCGGTCTGGAACGAGCTGGGCAGGTACCACTGGGGCGCAGACGAGCTGGGGTTGATCGCGCGCAGCGTGACGAGATCGACGAACTGCTCGATCTCGACCTGGCCCGGGCCGAGGGTGTCGGTGGTGTAGGTGAACGGCAGCGGGCGCGGGTTGGCGCGCGCAGTGGTGGTGACCGCGGCGACCAGCGCCAGGGCGAGGGGGTACTTCATGGCGGATCCGTGGCTAGAACGAGCCGAGGGCGAGACGCGGCGAGCACACGTAGTCGTTGCCCGCGCCGCACCGGAGGTGGCAGGAGTTGCAGCCGCCGTTGGGATCGCCGCCGTAGGTGTCGCCGAGCGGCGGGCCGACGCCGCGCCACACGATGGTGACCGGCGCGTCGCTGAGCTCGAACCACTCCCAGTTGGTGGCGCCGCCGGCGTTGAAGCCGCCGCCGCGCTTGACCGCGCCGAAGATCTTCATGGTGCCGGACTCGCGAGACTCGACGATCACCGTGCCGACCGGGAACTCGGTCGCGCCGTGCGGCGGCGGCGTGTTGATGTACTGGGTGCGCGGGCCGAGCACGTCGGGCGGGAACGTACCGTCGTCGGTCGGCCCGTCGCTGTGAAACGACGTCCAGGTACGGAACGGCGCAAAGGTGCTGGAGAACGCCAGGAAGTTCTGGGACGCATCTCCCGGGCCGCCGCCGCCGCCACCGCTCCCGCATGCGCCGAGCACACCGGCCGCGGCGGCGATCGCCATGGAAAGACGCAGCGCCATCAGCTCATTCCTCCGGGTCATTCCTCGATGAACTGCGGGAAGCCGAGCATCATGGCGACCTGGTTCATCTCGAACACGACCGACCCGTTGGCCGATGGGTCGACGTCCTGGTGCACGGTCTGCCACAGCATGCCGAACGGGGTCGCGAGGTTGGCCTGGGTCGGCTGGTCGGCGCTCCAGTCGGCGGGCACCGGCGGCAGCTGGTCGCCCGGCGTCGAGGCATACAGCGTCGCGAGCGCGGAGAATCGGGCCTCGATCATCGTGTCGGCGGTGCCGCCGCCGGACTTGGCCTGGATCCACGGCCGGAACAGCTCGTAGGCGCTCTTGGTGCCGTCGAGGTTGTTGCGTAGATCGAACAGCGTGATGTTGGCGTAGCGCGACTCCTCCTCGCCGGTGGCCGCCAGGTTGACCTTCTCCTTCTGCTCGTTCATCAGGCCGACCAGGCCCTGGAACGCGGCGCCGATGTCGATCGCGGCGGGCTGCCACTGGTCGTGCAGCGAGTTCGAGTCGTCGATCAGCTTCTGGAGCAGCTGGGTCTTGAACGCCGTGGCCTCGTCGGTGGTAGCGGGGTACGCCGCGGCCTGGTAGCCGGGGAGCCTGATCTCGAACGCGATGACCTCGGCGCGGATGTCGCGCGCGTACAGGATGCGCTCGATGGCGTGCATGCCGGTCACGCCGGTGGCGTCGAACAGGTTGGTATCGCCGCCGGGGCCGAGCATCGCGAGGAAGTCATCGTAGCGCGCGTCCATCGACAGGTCGAGGCTGCCGAAGATCGGCGCGGTCGCGCCCTCGACGTGCTCGTAGGCGACGCGGGTGCGCCGCCAGGCGTCGCGCATCGCGGTGATCGCGGCGGCGTCGGCGGTCGGGTCCCACGCGTGGGTCGGCGCGGCGGTCTGCAGGTCCTTGGCGGCCTGGATGAGATCGGCGAGGTTGGCGCCGATCGAGTCGTGCATGCCGGCGACGACGTCGGACTTGAACTCGGCGTCGGACTTGGCGCTGTCGCTACAGGCCGCGAGCGCGGACAGCGCCGCGAGAGATGCGATGGTCTTCATGGTTCCTCACAGGGCGGAGACATGGTCGATCAAGCTGCGCTGGTCGTCGGGCGACAGCGACTGGAACGCGGTGCGGGAGGCGGCGGCCCATGTCGCCCTGGAACGCGTCGGCGGTGACGTCGTCGAGCGTGGCGATCCGCGCCTTGAGGCCGAACCGGCCGATCACGGGCTGTCCGGACTGGAGCGCGCCCTCGCTGTGGCACGCCTCGCACGAGGTGCGGATGAACAGCGGGCCGAGGCCGTCGGCCGGGCTGGAACGGCAGGCCGAACAGCCCGTCGCCGTCGTCGAACCGCGCGACGTCGTCGGCGGGGAGGCCGTCGATCGGGACGTCGGAGGCGTTGACGAGCGTGCTGCCGGCGTCGGGCGCGACCGGTGCCTCCGGGGAGCCGGATGCGGTGAGGAGCAGGGCGGGCCAGCGCGGCAGCACGAGTGATATTGAAATCCACTTTCAATTTCAAGTCAAGCCTCGCGCCACGACGGCCGTTGACCCCGTCGATCGGGCGCGGGTGCGACCGGTCACGCCGGCAGGCGCAGGGGAAGCGTGCGCAGCCGGTGGCCGGTGGCGCGGTACACCGCGTTGGCGAGCGCGGGGGCGACCGGCGGCAGCGCGGACTCGCCCAGGCCGCTGATCTGGGCGTCGGGGCGGTCGATGAAGTGGACGTCGATCCGCGCCGGCGCTTCGTGGAGCCGGAGCAGCGGGTAGGCGTGGAAGTTGGTCTCGACCACGCCGCCGGCGTCGATCGTGATCCGCTCGTGCAGCGCGGCGGACAGGCCCTGGTGGATCGCGCCCTCGACCTGGGCACGCGCGCCGTCGGGGTGGACCACGGTCGCGCAGTCGAACGCGCACACCACGCGGTGCACGGTGATCCGGCCGGCGTCGGCCGAGGCCTCGACGACGATCGCCGCGTAGCTCCGGTGATCGAAGCCGCCGCACGCCAGGCCCAGGCCGTGGCCGGCGGGCAGCGGCCGGCCCCAGCCGGCGCGGTCGGCGGCGAGCGACAGGCAGTCCTTCATGCGCTGGGGCGAGAACACCGCGCGCTCGGGATCGGGCGGACCGAGCGGCGGCGGCTGGTCGATCAGCGCGAGGCGGTAGGCGAGCGGGTCCTGGCCCGCCGCGGCGGCGAGTTCGTCGATGAAGCTCTCGATCGCGAACACGCCGTGGGTCGAGTCGACCGCGCGCCACCAGCCGCGCGGCACGCCGGAGCGCAGCAGGGCGTAGTCGCTCCTGCGGTGCGGCACCCGGTAGAACGCGTTGGCCACGCACTCGGTCTCGTCGCCGAAGCTCGCGCGCTCGGGGTGGTAGAACGCGCCGATCGCGGCGTCGCACAGCCGGTGGCGCAGCGCGAGCGGCTGGCCGCGCTCGTCGAGGCAGGCCTCCAGGCGGTGCCGCGCGCACGGCCGGTAGAAGTCATGGCCGAGATCGTCCTCGCGGGTCCACATCACCTGGACCGGCGCGCCGACCTCGTGCGCGACGACGGCGGCCTCGACGCTGTAGTCGGGGTTGATCCGGCGGCCGAACGCGCCGCCGATCAGCGGGACGTGGACCGCGACCTGATCGGGTGCGAGCCCGAGCCGCGCCGCGACCGCCTTGGCCGCGTACTCGGGGAACTGGGTCGGCGACCACAGCGTCATGCGGCGGCCGTCCCAGTGCGCGGTGCAGTTCATCGGCTCCATCGTCGCGTGGGCGAGGAACGGCAGGTCGTACTCGGCGCGCACGACGGTCCTGGCCCGGGCGAGCTCGGCGTCGGGGTCGCCGATCCGGAGCACCGGCTGGGCGTCCGGGCGGTCGAGCGCGGCGGCCATGTCGCGCTGGTAGGCCGCGGTCGACTCGCCGGCGTGCGGCCCCGCCTTCCACCGGATCCGCAGCCGCCGCCGGCCCTCGAGCGCCGCCCAGGTGTGGGTCGCGACCACCGCGACGCCGCCGGCGATCGGCCCGACGAACGTCTTGACCCCCGGATCGGTCCGCGCGATCGGAAACACCCGGCGCACGCCGGGGACCGCGAGCGCCGCCGAGGCATCGAGGCCGTCGAGCGTCGCGCCGAACTCGCGCGGCCGCTCGATGCTGGCGAACAGCAGGCCGGCCGGCCGCTGGTCGAGCCCGTAGCGGGCGCGGCCGTGGACGATGTCGGCGACGTCCTTGCCGACGTGGTCCTTGCCGATCAGCTTCCAAGCGCTGCGCGGCTTGAGCGGCGGCGCGGCCGGCACCGGCTGGCGGGCGGCGTCGGCGGCCAGCTCGCCGTAGCTCGCGCGCCGGCCCCCGGGGCCGAGCACGTGGCTGTCCTCGCAGCGCAGCTGGGCCGCCGGCAGCTGCCAGCGCGCCGCCGCGGCGCCGACCAGCATGGTGCGCATCGCGGCGCCGGTCCGGCGCAGCGGCTCGAACGCGGGCCACACGCTGCCCGAGCCGCCGGTGCCCTGCTCGCCGTAGCGCGGGTCGTACGGCGCGGTCTCGACCTGGACCGCCGGCCAGTCGGCCTCGAGCTCCTCGGCGATCAGCATCGCGAGCGCCGTCCGCACGCCCTGGCCCATCTCGGATTTGGTGATCGTCAGCGTGATCCGGTTGTCGGGATCGATGCGGATGTACAGGTTGGGCGGCACCGGCGGCGCGGCGGCGGCCTCTGCCCGCCCGAGCCACGGCGCGTGCGCGGCGAGCACGAGGCCACCGGTCGCGCTCGCGACGACCTGGAGGAACCCGCGGCGATCGAGCGAAGCGGGGCCGGGGGCAGAGCCCGCCGTGGGATCTCGCCCGGCGGTCATCGCACACCTCCAGGCCCGGCACCTCCGGCACCGCCGGCAGGCCCACCCGCGCCCCCGCCGCGCGCCGCGACCAGCCGCGCCGCCTCGTGCACCGCGGCGCGGATCCGGACATAGGTTCCGCAGCGGCACAGGTTGCCGGCCATCGCCCCGTCGATGTCGCGATCCGTCGGAGCCGGGACGGCCGCGAGCAGCGCGGCGGCGCTCATGATCTGCCCGGCCTGGCAGTAGCCGCACTGCGGGACGTTGAGCCGCGCCCATGCGGTCTGCACCGGGTGGTCCGCGCCGCCGGCTGCGAGGCCCTCGATCGTCGTGATCCGCTTGCCGGTGACGCTGCCGATCGGCGCAATGCACGATCGCACCGGCTGGCCGTCGAGGTGCACGGTGCAGGCGCCGCACTGCGCGATGCCGCAGCCGTACTTGGTGCCGGTCAGACCGAGCAGATCGCGCAGCGCCCACAGGAGCGGCATGTCCGCCGGGGCATCGACCTGGACTTGCTTGTCGTTGACGGTGAGCTGGAGCATGGGCCCTCCTGACGCCCCAGTGTTCGCGATGCACCCGCCGGGCGCGCCACGGCTCGTCGCCGGATTGCCACGGCTCGCCGCAAAGGCGGCCGGCCGCGACCGCCGCGACACCGCTGCGACCGTCGAGCTTCGCGCGCCCGCGGTCAGCGGAACAGCACCAGGCGGTCACGGTAGCTGCGCGACAGCTTGAGCTCCTGGCCGCAGTCCAGGGTCAGGAAGTACTCGCCGTTGTGGTGCGGCCGCAGCGCGGTGACCCGGGCGGCGTTGACCAGGATCGAGCGGTGGATGCGCGGGAACCGCCGCGGATCGAGCCGCTGCTCGAGCTCGCGCATGGTCGCGCGCAGCACGTGGGTCTCGCGCTCGGTGTGGATGCACATGTAGTCGCCCGCTGCGTCGATCCAGCAGATCTCGGCGGGCAGCACGCGCACGATGCGCTGGCCATCGCGGAACGCGAGCGGCGGGTCGCCGCCGAGCTCGCCGGCGCGCGCGTCGAGCGCCTCGTCGAGCCGCAGCGCCGGCCGGCCGGTGATCTCGCCGAGCAGCGCGAGCAGGCGGTCGCGGTGGGCCTGTGCGTCGCGGCCGGCCAGCGCCTCGCGCACCCGGGTCAGCGCGGCGCCCAGCCGATCGTCGTCGACCGGCTTGAGCAGGTAGTCGAGCGCGGCGGCGGTGAACGCGCGGATCGCGTACTGGTCGTAGGCGGTGACGAACACGGTCAGCGGCAGCTGCGGCGCCGGGATCGCGCGCAGCGTCGCGAAGCCGTCGAGCCCCGGCATCTGCACGTCGAGCAGCATCAGCTCGACTGTCTGCCGGGCCACCGCGCGGACCGCGGCGGCGCCGTCGCCGACCTGCGCGACGATCTCGATGTCGGCGTGCGCGGCGAGCCGGAGCTCCAGGCCGCGTCGCGCCAGCGGCTCGTCGTCGACGATCAGCGTCCGGATCCGCCGCACGCTAGCTCCCGGGCGCGGGCTCGAACGGCAGGCTGATCCGGACCTCGCAGCCGCCGCCCGGGCGGTCGCAGAGCTCGACGCTGTGCGCGCTGCCGTACAGCACGCGCAGCCGCTCGCGGGTGTTGCGCAGGCCGACCCCGCAGCCCGGCGCCGGCTCGCCGGACAGCCCCGGGCCGTCGTCGGAGACGGTGAGCCACAGCCGCCCGTCGTCGCGGCGCGCCGACAGCCGCAGCGCGCCGCCCTTGACGGTCCGCGCCACCGCGTGCTTGATCGCGTTCTCGACCAGCGGCTGGAGCACCAGGCCGGGCACCAGCGCGGTCCGGCACTCCGGCGCGACGTCCTTCTCGACGGTCAGTCGGTCCGCGAACCGGACGGCCTCGATGTCGAGGTACAGATCGATCGCGGCGAGCTCCTGGTCCAGCGTCACCTGCTGCACCGGATCGTGGTCGAGCGAGTGGCGGAGGAACGCCGATAGCCGGTGCACCATGCGATCGGCGCTCCCGGTGTCGCGGTCGAGGATCAGCGTCGAGATCGCGTTGAGCGTGTTGAACAGGAAGTGCGGATTGAGCTGGTAGCGCAGCATGCGCAGCTGGGCCTGGTGCGCCATCGCGCTGGCGGCGAGCGCCGCCTCGGTCTGCTGGCGCAGCCGCTGCTGGTACTTGATGCCGATGTACAGCCCGACCCAGGTCATCACGATGTAGATCGTGGTCGCCAGGTAGCCGACGTAGCCCAGCGTCCGGCGCGGCCGGTACTCCGAGCACCACGTGGTGAGCGCGAACACGTAGACCAGCGCCATCACCAGGCACGCCGCCAGCACCGGGCCGATCATCAAAGCGATCAGCCGGCGCGGCGGCTCGTCGGCCAGCCGGCGCAGGATGAGGCGCAGCCCGAGCGTGACCAGGAAGCCGGCCGCCGCCAGCGGCATCGAGATCTTCCAGTAGCTGACCGGCTGGTCGAGCGCCAGCGCCGACAGGTAGCTGAGCAGGAACACGCCCGACCAGCCCGCGCTGTGCAGCAGCCAGAACAGACGCGACGATCGGGGAGCGGCGGCGGGCGGCACGACGGCCACCATCGTAGCGCGATCGCAGCGGCGCGCCGCCCCACTTCGCGGCGCCGAGGACGATGCGCGGAACGACCGCGAGCGGGGCTGTCCCGCCTCGATCGGCTGCTTCGACACCTCTTCAGAGGACGCGAGAGCTCGCGGTCCAGTCGTGAAGTCGGTCGCGCGCTCGCGCGCCATGCGTGGTCTCGGGAGATCCTCGGCGCGATCGCGAGCGGTCCGCCGGCCCTGAAATGGGTCGTGTGTACTCACTCCGAGTTCACTCGTGGATCCGCGGGGACGTTCGGGTCCTGGCGTCCGCACCCCGATCGCGAATCGCGCGTGTGGGTGCAGCGTTCTGCCACAGTACGCGCCACGATCGCGCTCGGGATTCGCGCTCGGGACTCGCGCTCCGGACTCGCGCTCCGGACTCGCCCTCCAGGCCCCGGACACGCCGCGTGCCACCCTGGACATCCGCGGTTCCTCCCCTGGACATCCGGTGTGAGGTTGCACCAACGGTGCTCGCCGGTGATTTCCGTGTATGTGTATTTTTCTATTATAATCAAAGTATATGGGCAGTTGGCGTGAGGTTAAGGGCACTTGAACGCGACTGAAGGAAGTCGTACGGAGCCAGGAGCTTCATGTGGGTGCCGCAACTTGCGGCTGAACCATCCCAGGTCTAATCCGCAGAGAAAGGACCGGGGTTCAGGGGTGCCACGTTTTGGTTAGCTTATTCTAATTACAAGTATAAATAATTAAAAATATTAGATTTATATGGAACCTGCGAGTCCGTGAATCGGTCGCCTGGTGATTCGGCATCAGCCGTGCAAAGCCCGATTACCATCAACAACGGTAGTAATTCGAGAAACTAAAATTTCCCATGAACAACCGTCAGTGCATCATCTGGTCCTTCGTCGCGGTGGCTTCTCACGCGGGTTGTCACAACCTGGTAACCCACGTGGACGTCGAGACACCCACCATCGGGAGCGACCGGGCCTCGGTCACTGGCCTTGTCCTGGACTCCGACGGCGCCCCGGTGGTGGGAGCCACGGTGACGGTGCGCACCTCCGGCGAGCACGCCACGTCGGACAGCATGGGCGCCTTCACCCTCGACGTCCCGGCCAATACCACGCTGACGCTGTCGGCGACCGCGCCGAACATGGCGCCGACGCAGCTGCAGCAGTTCCTGGTCTCCCCGGGCGCGAACGCGGTCGTGGAGATGCCGCTGGTCACCATCGACCACTTCAAGAGCCTGGCCGCGATGGGCGCGAACCCTGCGGGTGGCGTGGTCGCGGTCGCGCTCAAGTCGATGTCGGGCACCGGTAGCCTCGCCGGTGCCACGGTTCAGCTCACGCCGAGCCTCGGCCGTGTGATGTACGCGCCCACCGGCACCAGCATGGCCGACCCGGACCCGGCGATGGCGGCGGTGATGCTGTCGTCCGTGCAGGCAGACGAGTCGTACGCGTGGGCACTCGGCGTGCAGCCCCACGTGTCGGCCATGCAGCTCACGATGCACGGCGTGTCGCAGATTGACCCGCCGTACGCCATCGACGACGTCACCTACCCCGGCACGTTCACCGTCGACGCCGGTACGCTCACCCTGGTCACCTTGTTCACGAAGTGAGGATTGCGATAAAGCCACGTACACGATCGCCCTGGTCGCGCTGACCAGGCGCTGGCCTGGGAAGGCGACAACAAGACCCCAGTTCCAGTTCCCTGACCCGTCCCCATGTAAGGTGTCGCCCTGCTGCGCCGAACCCCCTCGGCGCAGCGGGGCGACACCGCTCAATCGCCGGCGATCAGCGCGGTGGGATCCTCGGGCCAGGCGTGCTTGGGGTAGCGCCGCATCAGCTGCTTGCGCAGCGCGGGGTAGTGCTTGATCCAGAACCCGGGGAGGTCGGTGGTGACCTGGACCGGGCGCTGGTTGGGGGCGAGCAGGTGGAGGACGAGCGGGACCCGGCCATCGCCGACGGTGGGCGCGCGGGCGAGGCCGAAGAAGTCCTGCATGCGCGACGCGATCCACGGCGGCTGATCGAGCTCGTAGTGGATCGGCGCGCGGCCGCGGCGCGGCAGCCGGAGGTGGGTCGGGGCCAGCCGGTCGACCAGCGCGCGGTGCTCGCCGAGCTGGGCGTCGAGCAGGTCGAGCAGGCCGAGCTTGCGCAGCTCGTCGAAGCTGATCGCACCGTCGCACGCGCGGGCGATCAGCCGGGCGAGCGCCTCGTCGGCCGGCGCGGCGAGCCCGCTGTCGGGGGCGAGCCGGGCGGCGAGCGCGACCCGGGCGCGCCACTGGCCGAGCGCGTCCTGATCGACGAACTGCTCGATGCCGGCGGCG
>DATAPF010000431.1:0-1737 GCA_036265355.1 Kofleriaceae bacterium
CGCATGGCCGTCATCACGATCTGCACCGGGCGGCTCACATCCGCATGCCGGAACGCGACCCGCAGGCTGGCGTGGCGCTCGAGCAGCGCATCCGCGGCCGCCCGCAGCCTCTCGTCGTCCAGCGCGCCATCGAGCGCCAGCGCGACCTGCATGATGTAGAGGTCGGGGCCTTGCGCGTCGAACAGCGCATGGAACAGGAGCCCCTCCTGCAGCGGCGTCAGCGGCAGCACCTCGTCGATCGCCGCGTACTGGCGCGCAAGCAACGCCATCTCGGCGGCCGGCAACTCCACTAGCGGCTTTGCGGGTGCCGCGCCGATGGCAGCCTGCGGGGTCTCGATCCGCTTTGCGACGGCGGCGAGGGCCGCGACGGCCTGGTGCTGGAACACGGCGCGCGGCGTGATCTCGATTCCGGCCTTCCGGGCGCGGTTGACCAGCTGGATCGACATGATGCTGTCGCCGCCGAGCGCGAAGAAGTTGTCGTCGATGCCGACGCGACCGAGGCCCAGCACCTCGGCATAGAGACCGCACAGCACTTCCTCGAGCGGATTGCGCGGGCCGCGGACTACCGCGGGCGTGAGGTCCGGCGCCGGCAGGGCGCGGCGGTCGAGCTTGCCGTTCTGCGTCAGCGGCAGCGCGTCGAGCAGCACGATCGCGGCCGGCACCATGTGGTCGGGAAGCTCGACCGCGAGTGCCGTCCGCAGCCGCTCGGGCTCGAGGCTGCGCCCCGAAGCCGCTACCACGTAGCCCACCAGTCGCTTGCCGCCGGAGTTGCCGTCCTTGCCGCCGTCCTCGCGCGCCACCACGGCGGCCTGCGCGACGCCGCCCTGGCGCAGCCGCGCAGCCGCGATCTCGCCCGGCTCGATGCGGAAGCCCCGCACCGTGACCTGATCGTCCGCGCGTCCGCCGAACTCCAGCACGCCGTCGTGGCGCCAGCGCGCCAGGTCGCCGGTGCGGTACATCCGGCTCCCGGGCGGCCCAAACGGATCGGCCACGAAGCGCTCCGCGGTGAGCCCGGCGCGCCCCACATAACCGCGTGCCAGCCCGGCGCCCGCCACGTACAGCTCGCCCAGCACGCCGACCGGCACCGGCTCGAGCCCGCCGTCCAGCACGTAGACCCGCGTGTTCGCGATCGCGCCGCCGATCGGCACCACGGCGTCGGTTCCCGACAGCGGCGCGCTCATCGTCGCGCACACCGTGGTCTCGGTCGGCCCATAGGCGTTGATCATCCGCCGTCCCGCCGACCAGTGTTTTGCCACGGCGGCCGGGCAGGCCTCGCCGGCCACCACCAGCGTCTCCAGCGCCACCGCGGGAAGATCCGCCAGCACCACCGGCGGCAGCGTCGCGTGCGTCACGCCCTGCCGGCGTATCAGTTCGGCGAGCGCGTCGCCGCCGCGCTCGTCGGCATCCATCAGCACCAGCGTGCCGCCGGCGATCAGCGTGGTGGCGACCTCGGAGATCGCGGCATCGAAGCCAGGGGAGGCGAACTGCAGCACCCGTGACGATGCCGCGATGGCAAAACGCTCGATCTGCGCCGCCGCGAGGTTCGGGATGCCGCCATGCGCCACGGCGACGCCCTTGGGGGTTCCGGTCGAGCCCGACGTGTAGATGATGTAGGCGCTGTTCTGCGGCGCGAGGCTGATGGCGGGTGCGACGGCGGGCTGCCCCGCGATCGCCGCGGCATCGCGGTCGAGCCGTACGATCTTGAGGCCGCGCACGTCGAGCGGCTGATCGAGCAGC
>DATAPF010000432.1:0-11491 GCA_036265355.1 Kofleriaceae bacterium
CCGCCGGCTGGTCTTTCTTGCAGCCCGCGGCGAGCGCGAGCGCGGTGGTGAGCGCCAGGATCCAGAGCCGCTGATTCATCATGTCCGAAGGCTCGCAACTGAAGCGCCGCATGGCAATGTGTTCGCGCCGCGGTTCGTCTGCGATCGGAGCGGCCAAGTGAAGCAATTCCGCGGCAGGACACGCGGGCGCGATCGCTTCGTTACAGAGCGTTACGTGGTCCGCCGTCGCACAGCGGTTGCCCCCCTCCGCCACCGGCGGCCCGGGATATAAGTGCGGGTATGAGGCTTGTCCTGCTGGCTGCGCTGCTCGGTGGTCTCGGGATCGGTTTCGGCTGCAGCCACGAGGCCCGGCCGGTGGTGGCGCCCGACGACCACCCGCCGGTACCGCCGGCGTCGCCGATCGGCTACCTCGTCGAGGATGCCGCCGAGCTCAAGCTGCGCGACGACCAGCTCGCCCAGCTCCGGCAGATCGACGACGAGCTGGGGGCACGGCTGGCGACCTACGAGAGCGAGCTGCGCAACGGCGAGCCGGTGCCACAGGGCGATCCTCCGCCGTCGCGCGGCGGGATGGATGCTCGCGCCAGCGCCGGAGGGACCGAGCCCCATGGCCCGGTGGGCGACGTTCCGCTCAACAGCGCCCGGACGGCCCCGCCGGTCGCACAGACCAAGACGTACGTGCTGCTCGGCGAGACGGTCACGCGCATTCACCGGGATCGCGCGCGCGACACCAAGGCGGCGATCCAGCGCGCGTTCGCCGTGCTCGATCGCGCGCAGCAAGTGATCTCCCGGCGGGTGCTCACCGAGCACGGCGTGAATCCCGACACCGGCGCGGTGACCGAGGGTGGCGAGCCCGGTGCCCGGCCGGCGGACAACCCGCTCGCGCCGATCCAGCAAGCCGAGCCCGAGCCCTCGGGGGAGGCGAACCCGCATCACTGAGCAGCGCGCGGGGATGTGTGCATGCGCTCGGATACTGAAAATCTGCACTGGGAGTGACGTGATCCTCGAGGGTTAGGAACGCCGCATGGGAGCGAATGCGCCGGAGCTTCACAGTTCGTTAATTTTTCGATGACCACCGGCGACACGCGCGTGCGCGGCGGGGATACAGATCGAGCATGAAGCTCATCATCCTGTCGGTGGCGCTGGCGACACTGGTCGTCGGCGCCGGTGTGGCGCGCGCGGAGCGCTGGGACTCCAAGGGCTGGGTCAAGCTCGGCGAGCGCGAGGTCAACGGTCGGGTCGATCACGATCGCATCGAGGTCGGCCGCTACGATGGCAAGTTCTCCAAGCTCACGCTGTACGTCGAGAACAGCGAGCTCGAGCTGCTCGAGTTCGAGATCACGTTCGGGAACAACGAGCGGTTTCAGCCCAAGATCGCGCACTTCTTCAAGGAGGGGCAGCGCACGCGGGTCATCGATCTGCCCGGCGACGACCGCGTGATCAAGTCGATCAACCTCAAGTACCGCAACCTGCCCGGTGGCGGCCGCGCGCGCGTCGAGGTCTGGGGCTGGAAGGCGGAGCCCGCCGGCCGACCCGCGGCGTTCACGTGGGACTCCAAGGGCTGGGTCATGCTCGGCGAGCGCGAGGTCAACGGCCGGGTCGATCACGATCGCATCGAGGTCGGCCGCCACGAGGGCCGGTTCTCCAAGCTCACGCTGGTCGTGCTCGACAGCGATCTCGATCTGATCGACTTCGAGATCAAGTTCGCCAAGGGCCCGCCGTTTCAGCCCAAGGTCACGCACTTCTTCAAGGAGGGGCAGCGCACCCGCGTGATCGACTTCCCCGGCGACGAGCGCGTCATCAAGTTCATCGACTTCAAGTACCGGAACCTGCCGGGCGGCGGCCGCGCCAAGGTCCAGGTCTGGGCCCAGTAGTCGATGCGGCGCTCGGATCTCGTCACGGCGGTCGTGCTCGCCGGCCTCGACCCCGCTCGGCAGAGTCGCTGATAGGCGGGGGCTATCAGCGTGAATGCAGGTCCTGGGCCAAGTCGCGTTGATTCACAGTTCTTCAATCGACTGGAAGCCAACGGAAACACGCCGACCGCGGCGCGCGCTACATGTGCGGGATGCACCGCGCGCTCGGTCCCACCCTGATCCTCGTCGTGGCCGTCGTCCTCGTCGGCTTCGAGCTCGGCGGCGGCTGCAGCCACGATCCCAAGCCCACGGTGGTCGAGCCCGCCGGGCCACCGCCGCTACCGCCCGCCTCGGGGACGCCGATCGGCTACCTGGTCGACGACGCCGGCGAGCTCAAGCTGAGCGACGAGCAGCTCACCAAGCTCAAGGCGATCGACGAGGAGCTGGCGGGCAAGCTCGCGACGCTCGACGCGCAGCTGCACACCCCGAGCTCGGCGGCCGGCTCGGGCCAGTCGCGCGGCCGGCGCCGCGGCGGTGGGGGCGGCGGCGCGGGCGGCGGCATGCGGGGCGGCGGTGGTCGCCGCGGCGGCATGCGCGGCGGGGGCGCGGGCAGCGGCTCGGGGGCGGGCTCCGCGGCGCCCCGGTCCGCCGCCAGCGCCGACACGATCAACCGCGTCACCGAGGAGCGCGCCGCCGACGTGCGCGACTCGATCGACCGCGCGCTCGCCCTGATGGACGTCGTGCAGCGCGTGATCGCCAAGCGCGTGCTCACCGATCACGGCGTCGATCTGGACGCCGGCCGCCCGGGCGCGGGGAGCAACGCGGGCTCCGGCGAGCCCGACGACACCGAGCCCGACGAGCCCGGCGGCGCCGGCAGCGGCAGCAACTGACCGGCGTTGCGGGCTACGGCGCGACCGGCAGCTCGATCGCGCTGGCCGCGCCGGGCTGGTGATAGATCCGCTGGGTCGCCTTGCGGTAGTCGGCGGGCTTGGCGAAGAAGATGTTGTCGACGAAGGTCTGCGGGTTGCGATCGTAGAGCGGGAACCAGCTCGACTGGATCTGGATCATCAGGCGGTGGCCGGGCAGCACGAGGTGGTCGACCATCGGCAGGGTGAAGCGGTAGCGCTGGACGGTGCCGGCGGGGATCGCGGTCGGGTGCTCGAAGCTGTCGCGGTAGCGGCCGCGGAAGATGTCCATCGCGAGCGGGAGCTGGTAGCCGCCGAGCTCGGGCTGCGGCGGGTGCTCGTCGGGGTAGACGTCGATCAGCTTGACGACCCAGTCGGCGTCGCTGCCGGTGGTCGCGGCGTAGAGGTTGACCTGGGGCGCGCCGGCGAGCCGGAGCGGCTGGGTCAGCGGCGCGGTGACGTAGCTCAGCACGTCGGGGCGATCGGCGACGCTGCGCTGGTCGGACAGCAGCCAGGTGTGCCACGCGTCGGAGTTGGCGAACCGGACCGGGCGCGGCAGGTAGGGCACCGGCCTGGCCGGATCGGAGATGTACTCGTCGAAGCCCTCGGCGGCCGGCGCGGTGAAGCCGGTGCGGCCCTGGGGCTGGAGGTACAGCGGGCGGAGCGGGGACGGGCAGCCGCTGGCGCAGGCGAGCGGCCAGCGCGGCAGCTTGCGCCAGGTGTTGGTGCCGGTCTCGTAGACGGTGGCGGGCGCGACGCTCGGCTTGCCCGGCCGGTCGCGCAGGTAGGTCTCGAAGAACGGCCGCGCGATGTCGCGGCGGAACGCCAGCGACGGGTCGCCGTCGAACCGCAGCGGTCCGAGCACGCTGCCGTCGGCGCCCATCCCGGAGTGCCGCCACGGGCCGAGCGCGAGGAACAGCCGGTCGTTGGCCTTGTCCTTGGGCTCGAGCGCCTGGTAGGTGGTGACGCCGCCGTAGATGTCCTCCTGGTCCCACAGCGCGGCGGTGATCAGGGTGGGCACGGTCAGCGGCTCGGCGGCGAGCAGCTTGTCGAGCGCCTGGCCCTGCCACCACGCGTCGTAGGCCGGGTGCTCGGACAGCTTGCGCCAGAACCCGATCTGGTCGAGGCCGCTGATCCGCGCGAACTCGCCGGCCGAGCCGGCGCGGCGGAAGTTGTCGTAGTCGTCGTAGCCGGTGCGCGGCACCGGCTTGCCCTCGCCGCGCTGGGTCTCCTGGCCGATCATGTAGTCGAAGTTGGTCTGGCGGAACGCGCCGTTGTGGAACCAGTCGTCGCCGCGCCAGCCGTCGACCATCGGGCACTCGGGGATCGCGGCCTTGAGCGCCGGGTGGGGATGGACGAGCGCCATCAGCACGGTGAAGCCCTCGTACGACGAGCCGATCATGCCGACCTTGCCGTTGGTCTCGGGGAGGTTCTTGATCAGCCAGTCGATCGTGTCGTAGGTGTCGGTCGAGTGGTCGACCTTGCTGTCGTTGAGCGGGCCGCGCAGCGGGCGGGTCATGACGTAGTCGCCCTCGGAGCCGTACTTGCCGCGGACGTCCTGGTAGACCCGGATGAAGCTGCCGTCGGAGAACTGGTCGTCGCTGATCGGCAGGGTGGCGGCGAGCCGGTTGGACACCGTGTGCTCGGCGCGCTTGGTCGCGTTGTACGGCGTGCGGGTCAGGATGATCGGCAGCCGGCGCGCGCCGCGCGGCACCAGGATCACGGTGTGGAGCTTGACGCCGTCGCGCATCGCGATCATGACCTCGCGGCGGTCGTAGTCGGCCGCGTCGGTCGGCCGGGTGAACTGCGCCGGGATCTCGGCCGCCAGCGGCGGCGTCGGTTCGGCGACCAGCGCGCGCGGATGCGAGGCGAGCGTCAGGCAGAGCGCGGAGACCACGAGGAACAAGCTGGGCGTGCGCATGCCGCAGCACTATTGACCAAACGGCGGCGGTGGGGAATGCGCAATGCGCACGGCGGATCGGGCGGCAGGGCGCGGTCCGGGGCCGCCGCGCGGTCCGATCCCGCGTCCGCGGGGCGGAATGCGCCTGCGACCCGGCACCCTGCCACGCGGCGTGACGCACGCCGGGGCAGACCCCGACCGGTCGGTAGATCCTCCGCCGGCCGACCCGCGCCCTGCTACGATCGGCCCATGACACGTGCGCTCGCGTTCGTGTTCCTCGCCGGCTGCACCCATTCGTCGAGCGGGCCGCCCGATCCGTGCGGCGGCCCGTGCGGGGGCGAGCTGGTCTGCACGCGCGACGACCACTGCCTGCCGCCCGACGAGGTTCGCGCTGTTCACATCAGCTGGACGGTGAGCGGCGCGCCGGCGAGCGCGACGAGCTGCGCGGCGGCGCCGGATCTCGTGCTCGAGCTGCGGAGCCGGACCGGAGGCAGTTTCGGGTTCGAGCCGGTGCCGTGTGCCGAGGGCATGTTCACGGTCGACCGGCTGTCGACGGACTACGACACGGTCCAGCTCGGCCGCGCGTCCGACCGGCAGCTGCAGCACGCCGCGATCGACGCCGCCGGCAATGCGACGCTGAACCTGCCGTATTAGCCCGGAAAATCACCACGCCGTCGGCTGCGACCATCGCGCCATCACGCCTTGCGTGTACGGCTTGCCCTGCGCATCGCAGAACACGCGCTCCCCGCCCCCTCCCCGCCGCTCGCGATGCTGGGCGAGCGCCGCGCGTGCCTCCCCGCTGAGCGGTACCTCGCGCGGCTTGCCGCTCTTGGGGGCCTTGAACTGGCCCCGCACGTAGTTCTCGACCACGCGGATCCGGCCGCGATCCAGGTTAACATCTTCCCACCGCAGGCCGAGCAGCTCCCCGCGCCGCAGGCCGGTGCGCAGTGCCACGAGGATCATCGTGCGCCACGTCCCGTCCGCATGCGCGATCAGATGCTCGGACTCCTCGAACGTCAGGAAGTCCCAGTCCGGTAGCGGCATCTTGACGCGCGAGATCTCGGCACCGTCGCGATCAGGCCACGCTTGCGCCCGACCTGCAGCACGTGCCCCAGCACGGTCAAGATGTTGTTGATGGTCTTGGGGCGCAGCGTCTGCACCTCTCGCTTGAGTCGCGCGTTGCGGGTCTCCGCGAGGCCCACCTTCAGATCCTCGATCACCGCGTAGTCGATCTGATCGAGCCGGAGGTAGGGCTAGCCGGCGCTATCCACACAAAAAAAATCGGGGTCCAAAATCGGGGTTCGTGCCACATCCGCATGCCGACGAGGACGCACTTGCATCCGCGTGCGCGTCATCGTCGCCGCGAGCCATCGTCGCCGCGAGCCTCACGCTTCATGGCTGACCCGCGGCTCGCCGTCACGGCGAGCTGCTCGCGCCGAGGTCGTCGTCGAGCGGGCGCAGGCTGGCCATGAACTCGGCGAAGCTGCCGGCGATCTTCCAGACGTCGCGCCGATCGAACCACTCGACGCGCGGGTTCGCGTCGGTCGGGCGCGGGTCGCCGGTGTCGAGGTACCAGACCTCGCCGCGGTGGGGCCCGACCAGTGACAGAACGATCCGGCCGCCCATGCCGTCGTACCCGATCTCGAGGAGCCCATCGGGAAGCTTGACATCGGGGTTGTAGGGCTTCTGTGCCGTGGCCAGGTCGCGCGAGTCGTCGGAGTCGTCGAGGCTGAACAGGCTGTTGAGCACAGTCTCGTCGCGCTGTCTGCCCGCCCGCCGCTGTACGACGAAGACGCGATGCGATCGCGCGGTTCGTCCCCCGTTGACCTCGAGCAGGAAGCGCCGGTAGTCGTCGGGGATCTCGAGTCCGAGCTCGCGCTCGAAACGCCGAACTGCGTCGACGGTGACCTCGTACCCGCGCCGGGCCATCGGTGGCCAGCTAGTTGCCATAGCGCATCCCCGTTCGATGCTTGAACTTCACACGGCCGCCGGTGTGGCTGACTGTGTGATGGAGATCCGTCGGCACGAGCATCATTGTGCCTTCGTCTTCGACGTGGTGCCAGGTGTAACCTTCGGGGGCTTCCTCGAGCTTCGCCGCGTTGTTGGCCAGCTGCTCGTCGGCGCGCATGCTCCCGGTCAGCTCGATCCGCACCGTCTTCTTGCCATTCGGGAGCGTCATCGCGTATGGCTCGAAGTCTGGGTAGCCCGTCGACTTGAACCTCAGGCCCTTCTCCCGGTACTTCGGGGGCAGCTGCTCGCGCGGGAATTCGCCGCCGGCGAGGTCGTGGTTGCGCGGCAACCGACCGGCGACCGGCTCGACCTCGGCCGCCTCGGCGCCGACGCGAGCGGCATCGAGGCTCTCCTGCGCCGCGACCCTTCGCACGCCCGCCGCGCCGTGCAGCGCTCTCGTCGCTGACCCCTCGGCGTCCTTGGCCGCCTTCCCGAACCCACGGAAGAACCGCCGCTGCAGCTCGTACCACGCGATGCGCGCCGCGCGCCGCCGCTCCTCAGCGGTGAGCGCCTGCCACCTCGGCGTGCGCGACAGCTTCTGGATCGTCGCGCGCAGCTCGCGCTCGCAGGTGGCGCGCGCCTCGTTCGCGACCACGGTGCGCAGCGCGGCGGCCGACATCCTGGCGGCCTCCTTGCCGAGCTGCTTGAACGCCTGAGCACCCGCGCCGGTGACGTCGCCCGCGTCCGCGAGGAGCAGGACGTCGACGGCGCCCTTGAGCGCCTCGGGGATCACGATCACGCCGACGATCCCGCCGCCCATCGTCACGCCGTTGTCGCCCGGCTTGCCCTCACCGCCGAACCGGCCGCCTTCCGAGCCGCCCTCCACGCCCAGCGCCGAACCGAGCCGGCTCCCCTCGACCGCGCCTCGGGTCTCGGAGCCCTCGTGATCGCCGCCGGCGCGCGCCTGGGGGCCGCCCGGCCCGGTGCCGCCGATCGCCGTGTCCGGCCCGGTCCCGCCGTGCGGATCGCCACCCTGCGCGCCGTGGCGGTCGTCGGCGTCGTCCTCGGCTTCCTCGTCCGGATCGATCCCGATCTCGCGCTCGAACTCGGTGACGATGCTCTGGTGCTCGGCGTCGAGCCCGTCGAGCGGGTCGTGGGGATCCGAGCCGGCCGGGTCCGCGTGCCCCTCGGATGCCACGTCTTCCGACTCGGAGGCGGCGTCGATCTCGCTCGCCATCACGTCGACTGTCGCCGCGCCATGCGCCGTCGCCCACCGCTCCACGAGCTCGCCGCTGGTCCCATCCGCCCGGGTGTGGATCCGCGTGTCGCGCGCCGCGGGGTCGCTCCAGCTCCACGCCGCGGCGGCGCGGTTGCCGTGGTAGCGCGCGGGCAGCGGGCCGACCTGTGGCCACGAGCTCGCCAGCGGGCGAGGACGGCGCCGTCCGGCCCGCGGGCGACCACGGTGATCACCGCGTTGAGGGCGTCGCGCTCGGCGACCTGGTGTACGGGCGCGGCGTGCGCCGGTGCGGCGGCTTGGGTGGCGGCGGATCCAGTGACGACCGCGGGCGTTGTCGCCGCCGCGGGCGCGCCGTACAGCTGGGCCTCGGTGTCAACCAGCGCCTGCACGCCGCGGGTGCCCCAGTGGGCGGCGACCACGTGCAGGACGGCCTCGCGGAGCTGCGGGTACCGCTGGAGTGCGGCGGCGACGTCGTTCGGGGTCAGCCGGCCGATGGCCTGAAGGTGCTGCAGGAGGGCCGTGGCGAGGCCGAGATCAGCGGCGGGTGCGGGCAGCGGGCCGAGGTCGGGCGCCGCAGCAAGATCTGGGGTGTGAGCTCGGTCCTGCACGCCGACGTCCCTTCCTGCGGGAGATGGTCGGCGCAGTCCGATGACAAGCCAAGGGCCGGACCATCGGGCGAGCGTGAGGCTGCACGGGCAATCACCCTCGGTGAGCGCCTACGACACGCGTCGGCGAGGCGGCCACCTCGGCGCGGCCTCGGCAGGTGGGGGCGCAACGTGTGTGTCCTCCAGGGTCACGAACGCCCCGCCGCGCACCCCTGAATGATTGCGGCCCGCGCTGACGTCGCACCGCGCGAGTCCGTGCATTGCCGACGGCTGTCATGTCGTATCGGATCGGTTAGCTGGGGCCAGGATGGGCTAGGATGGGATCATGCTGGGCGCAACCACGCGAGAGGGCTGCAGAGCGTCGAGGGCCAAAGGGTTTTCGATCTACCCTGTCCGGCGTGCGCCCCGATCTGCCTCGCGCCGCTTGGTCTCGCTCGACGTCGTGGTGAATTTCCGGGCTATGCTCGCGGGATGGGTGCCATCCTCGCGATCGCAGGGAGCCTGCGCGAGAAGTCGTTCAACGCGATGCTGCTGCGGGCCGCTGCGGAGCTCGCACCGGCCGGCACCACCGTCGAGACCGCCTCGATCAAGGACATCCCGCTGTACGACGGCGACGTCGAGGCGTCGGCGGGGATCCCGCCGGCGGTCCAGGCGCTCAAGGACCGCATCGCGGCGGCCCCCGGCGTCCTGCTGGTCACGCCCGAGTACAACAACTCGCTGCCCGGGGTGTTCAAGAACGCGATCGACTGGACCAGCCGGCCGCCCGCGGACGTCGGCCGGGTCTATGCCGGCAAGCCGATCGGGTTGATCGGCGCGACTCCCGGCCTGGGCGGCACCGGGCTGGCGCAGGCCGCCTGGCTCCCGGTCCTGCGCACGCTCGGCACGCTGCCGTTCTTCGGGGCGCGCGTCCAGGCGTCCAGTGCGGCCAAGGTATTTGATGATCACGGCCGGCTGGTCGATCCGACGGTGCGCGGCCAGCTGGAGAAGTACATGGCGGGGTTTGCGGCGTTCGTGGCCCGCAACGCCCGGTGAGGTGTCGAGGGCAGGGCGGGCCGGCTGCGTGGCAGATACACGATCGGTGTGCGCCGGCGCGCACTCCGGGTGGCGCGATCGCTAGGATGGGTGGCATGAGCGCTGACAAGCCACCCGCACCCCCTGCGAAGCCCGCGGCCAAGGCCGACGCCGACTCCAAGCCCGCCGCCAAGCCGGCGGCGAAGCCCGCCGGCCCGCCGCCCGCGCTGGACGAGCGGCCGCTCAAGTTCGCCGAGCTCGCGGCATACGCCGCGCAGCTCGACCCGGTGGCGCTGGTGGCGAGCCTGCGCGACGGCCGCGGCGTGGTGCGCGCCAACGCCGCGCTCGGGCTGGCGGCGGTGAACCAGCCCGCGCCCGACCTGGTGACGCTGCTGCGCGACAGCGAGACCAAGGTCGCGGCGGCGGCCGCCGAGGCGCTCGGGCTGCTCGGCATGCGGGTGCGCGAGCTGATCCCGCAGATCACGCTGAGCCTCGACGGCGCGCAGCCCGAGGTGCTCGACGCGATGGTCGGCGCGCTCGCCGCGCTGGTCGGCAAGGCCGACGACGAGCTCGGCGTCGCGCTCGACGTGCCGCTGGCGCTGGCGATGAAGACGGTCGTCGAGGCGTGCGGCCGGCTCGACCGCGCCGGGATCGCGTTTCTGATCCAGGCGACCCGCCACGAGCGCGGCCGGGTCCGGATCAACGCGATCGGGGGCCTGGCCCGGTGGGGCAAGACCGACATCGAGGCCAGCATCGCGTGCCTGAACCAGATCGAGGCCAACGACCCGGTGCCCGACGTCCGCACCGCGGCCAAGCAGGCGAGCCTGGCGGTGCTCGCGCGGATCAAGGTCGCGGCGGTCGACGCGCTGCCCAAGAACATCCCGGACTTCGAGGACCGCAAGCTCGGCGTCTCCGAGCTGTCGGAATACGCCGACCAGATCAACGTCGACGAGATGGTCTACGCGTTGCGCGACGGCCGCGCCCACGTCCGGATCAACGGCTGCCGCGCGATCGGGGTCAAGGGCGCGGCGGCGGCCCCCGCGGTGCCGAGCCTGGGCCTGGCGTGCCGCGACAGCGCGCCCCAGGTCCGCACCGAGGCGGCCAAGGCCCTGGGCAGGCTCGGCGACGTGGCGCTGGCCGCGGCGGCCGACCTGGTCGGCGCGCTGTCCGACGTCGAGGCCGATGTCGCCGATGCGGCCGCCGGGGCGCTCGAGCCGCTGGGCGGCAAGGTGACCGAGGCGCTGGTCAACGGCCTGGCGACCGGCAGCGAGACCGGCGGCTGGCGGGTCGGCGAGCTGCTCAGCAAGCTGCCCGACGCCGTGGAGCGGCTGACCGAGGCGTTCCGCAGCCCGGCGGTCAACGTGCAGGTCAACGCCGCGCTCGGCCTGGGCATGCTCGGCAAGAGCCGGGTCGGCGCCGGGCTGCCGCCGCTGCTCGGCGCGCGCACCGGCGGCGACGCCCGGACCCGCGAGGCGGTCCGCCGCGCGCTCGAGATGATCAACCCGTCGGGCCAGGCCGGGCCGTCGGCGGTGCAGATCGATGGCTTCGAGGACCGCTTCCTCGGCGCGTCGGAGGTCGAGGCCAGCAAGGCCGAGCTCCAGCGCATCGGGGTCGCCGACCTGACCGCGCACCTGCAGGACGGCCGCGACGTGGTGCGCGCCAACGCCGCCGCCGGGCTGGGCGCGCTCGGCCCCGCCGGGGCGACCGCCGCCGGCGCGCTCGGCGTCCGGCTGCGCGACGACGCGCCCCGGGTCCGGCTGGCGGCGGCCCAGGCGCTCGACAAGCTCGGCGACGACGCGGTGATGGAGACTGCGGGCGACCTGGTGCGCGCGCTGGGCGACGCGGACGAGAAGGTCGCCGAGGCGTGCGCCAAGGTGATCCGCGCGCGCAAGAGCCGGATGATCGGCGCGCTGGTCCGCGGCCTGGAGACCGACAACCCGACCCACGGCCGGCGGATCGGCGAGCTGCTCGGCGTGTTCGACGACGCGGCCGAGATCCTGTGCGATGCGTTCGAGAGCCCGGCGGTCAACGTC
>DATAPF010000433.1:0-3149 GCA_036265355.1 Kofleriaceae bacterium
GCCATGCAACTTCGCACGACTCTCTCGTTGAGCTTGATGACTCTCCTCCCGTTCGGCGTCCTCGCATCCGGTTGCTCGTCCGAGCACACCGCGACCGCGGGACAGATGATCACCTGCACCACCGATCCCGGCATCGGCGCGGTCCTGCGCTGCGAGCCCGGCGCCGGCAGCGGCTCGAACACCTGCCAGGACGTCGACGAGGACGGCGACGGCGAGCCGCACGACCAGGGTGATGACAACGACCACGCCGGCACCGCCAGCGCCGACCACGGCGGCAGTGACGATTCCGGCAAGGACAGCGACGGCGACGGCATCCCCGACGACCGCGACTGCGATCAGCACGCCGGCGAGGACGGCATGCGGACCGCGCTGCCCTACGACGTGCGGCCCCAGCTCGGCGCGATGACGAACCCGGTGCTCGACGCGTTCGCCGAGCGCGGCGGGACGGCGCCGCAGATCGTCACGGTCACGATGCAGGGCGACACCTGGCGGCTCACCGAGCTCCAGGCCGGCACCGCGTTCACCGTCACCCAGGCCGACTGCGATCACGCCGGCAACCGCGCCACGGGCCGCGATCGCGTGTTCGTGACCTGGAAGAACGCCGACCAGTCCCAGAGCACCGACCACCTCGACATCCGCTACTGCAAGCAGTGAGCGCGGTGCGCGACGGCTCATCCACCCGAACCGACGGTTCATCGCCGGAGCGTCCCGGATCATCGGATGCAGCCTGTGCGCGATGCGCGCGGCGAGTTACCCAGCTCGCATGCGAACACTTGCTCTGGTTCTTCTCGTTGCCTGTCGACATCCCGTTGGCCCGGACCCGGTCCTGCCGCCGACATCGTCCGCTCAAGCAAACGCCACGCCGCCCGCATCGCCCGCGGCGCCGGCTGCAGTCCCGACCCATGCCGTGGCGGCGTCGACCACGCCGACTGCCGGCGAGCGCTTCGATGAGATCGTCCGCAACGATTTCTTCGACGGGCTGCGCGGCGATGCGGCGGCGCTCGACCGGGTGCTCCGGTTCTGCGAGGACACGCTGGCCCGGCAGCCGGGTCATCCGGAGGCGATGGTGTGGCACGGCGGGGCGACGATCGCCCGATCGGTCAACGCGTTTCGCACCGGCGATCGCGCGACGGGGATGACGCTGTACACCCGGGGCCTGAGCGAGATGGATCGCGCGGTCGAGCTGGCGCCCGGCGCCGTCGGCGTGCGGATCCCGCGCGGCGCGGTGGTGCTGTCGATGGCGCCGTACGTGCCCGAGCCGGAGAAGTCGCGGCTGTGGCAGCGCGGCGTCGCCGACTACGAGGTCGCGCTCGCCGCGCAAGCGCCGCGGTTCTCGACGCTGAGCCAGCACGCGCGCGAGCAGCTGCTGTACGGCCTGCTCGACGGCTACGCCGGCCTCGGCGACACGGCCAAGGCCGAGGCGTACTACCAGCGGATGACCGTCGACGCCGCCGGCTCGCAGCTGCTCGGGCGCGCGAAGGCGCGTGCCGCCGGGGAGCCGGTCCCGGGCGCGACACCGTGCCAGGAATGTCACGGCCGCTAGACGCGAACATGATCGCCGCAATGATCGCACGGCGGACCGAGGCGAGACGGCTGAGATAGGATGGCCCAGATGGCCGGCCAGGATTCCCTGCCGCGGGCGCTCGTGCGCTGGTTCGCGGTGTGCGTGCTGGTCGGCGTGGTGGTCGGCGCGCTGCAGTCGGCGCAGCGCCGGGCCACCCTGACGCAGTTCGCGACGATCAGCGCGATCTCGGTGCTGTACGCGTCGACGATCGGACTGCCCGCGATGCTGGTGTTTCGCCGGTTCCGGGGGCTGTCGGGGCAGCCCGGCGCCCGGCGCTGGCTGCTCCACCTCGCGATCCTGCTCGCGATCACCGCAGCTGGCGCGCTGGTGGCGGGGCTGGTGCTGGTGGCGATCGGCCGGTCGACGCTCGCCGGGCTGTGGTCGAGCTACGTCCAGGGGTTCGAGATCGCGCTGGCGGTCTCGGCGCCGCTCACGCTCGGGGCGACCGCGTTCTTCACGCTGCGCGCGCGGCTCGCCCGCACCGAGGCATCGCTGCATGCCAAGGAGCTCGATCACCAGCGCGCGCTCGCGCTGGCGGCGGAGGCGCGGCTCGCGTCGCTCGAATCGCGGGTCCGGCCGCACTTCCTGTTCAATGCGCTCAACAGCGCGATCGCGCTGATCCCCGAGGATCCGCGGCGCGCCGAGCAGCTGCTCGAGCGCCTGGCGGGGCTGCTCCGGTTCTCGCTCGATGCCGCGCCGGCGCTGGTGCCGCTCGGCGAGGAGATCCGGGTGGTCACCGACTATCTCGAGATCGAGCGGGTGCGGTTCGGCGAGCGGCTGCGGTTCGCGATCGACATCCCCGACGAGCTGCTCGGCGCGATGATCCCCGCGTTCGCGGTCCAGACCGTGGTCGAGAACAGCGTCAAGTACGCGGTGTCGGCGCACGGCTCGGGAGCCCACATCGCGGTGAGCGCGCGCCGCGACGGTGGGCGGCTGCGGCTCGAGATCACCGACGACGGACCCGGGTTCACCGGGCCGATCTGGCTGCGCGGCCACGGGCTCGACGGGCTGCGCGCCCGGCTCGACGCGCTGTACGGTCCGGCGGCCCGCGTGATCGCTCCGATCGAGCGCACGGTCGGAGCCGGCGGCGCCGGCGGCGCCGGGGTGGCGATCGAGCTGCCGGACCCGCGGGAGCCGGCGTGAGGCGGGTGTTCCTGGTCGACGACGAGGCGCTCGCGCTGCGCCGGCTGACCCGGATGCTCGAGGCGACCCGGCGGGTCGAGATCGTCGGGCAGACCACCGATCCCGAGGCCGCGATCGAGGCGATCCGCGGCGCGGCCGGCCTCGACCTGGTGTTCCTCGACATCTCGATGCCGGGGCTGGACGGCTTCGAGCTGTGCGCGCACCTGCCGCCCGACGTGATGGTGGTGTTCACGACCGCGCACGACGAGCACGCGCTGCGCGCGTTCCAGACCAGCGCGATCGACTACCTGCTCAAGCCGGTCCGCCACGACGAGCTGATCCGCGCGCTCGACAAGCTCGACCGGCTGCGCGAGCGGCCGCCGGCCGCCGGGGATGCCGCCGCCGGCCACGACCAGCTCGCGCGCACGATGGCCGCGATCCTCGCGGCGCGCACCCCCGCGCG
>DATAPF010000434.1:0-2796 GCA_036265355.1 Kofleriaceae bacterium
GATTCTGTGGAGCGCCGCCGCGTGCGGCAGTATCTCCAATCCAAAGTCCGACCCCGGCGTGGGTCACGATGCGGGGATCGACGAGCCGCCGCTCCGCGAGGCCCGCGAGCTCGTCAACGGCGCCGCGCGGATGACGGGTACAACCTACACGTTCGACCTCCAGATCGGCCACGCCGTGCAACAGGGTAAGGCCGCGGGCGCGACCTATCAGCTCGAGAGCAATGCGGCGGTCAAGCCGTGACCGGTGGAAAGGAATCGATCATGAAGAAGCTAGCGATGGTGTTCATCCTGTGCTGGTCGGCAGCGGCCGGCGCCGTCCCCAGCACGATCAACTTCACGGGCCGGCTATCGACGTCGGCCGGTCCCGTGACCGGCGCGGTCAACCTGACGCTGAAGCTGTACAACGTCGCCACCGACGGGACCCCGCTGTGGACCGAGATCCACAACAACGTCGGTGCCGAGGATGGCCTGGTGTTCCTCGATGTCGGCTCGCTGAAGAAGCTCGACGAGACGGTGTTCAACGGCGACCGGCTCTACCTCGAGATCGTGGTCGGCACCGAGACCCTCGCGCCGCGGCTCGCGATCAACTCGGTCCCGTACGCGATGCGCACCGCGGCCGCGACCACCGCCGACCTGCTCGGGACGATCGCCCCGCGCGACGTCGTCACGTCGGTCACCGCCGCGGCCGGCATCGCCGCCGTCAGGAACGGGAATGGCGTGGCGGTGAGCATGTCGACGACCGGCTGCGCCGCGGGCTCGGCGTGGACGTGGAGCGGCACGGCCTGGGCCTGCGCGGCCCTCCCCGTCAGCGGCGCCTGCACCTGGGCCGCCGCAAGCAGCACCGCGGTCACGGTGTCGGCGGCATGTCCGACGGGCAAACATGCGGTCACAGGCGGGTGCGACGCCGGGACGGGGGGAACCCTCGTGTCCAGTCACCCGTCTGGCTCGACTGCTCCCCCGGCGAACGGCGCCCTCGGGTCGACCGTGACCCAGTGGAGTTGCCAGTTCGGCAGCACGACCACCACGCACGCGGCGTACGCCCTGTGCTGCGCGCAGTGAGCTGCGGCCATGATGGTCCCGGTTCATTCCAGCCAGCTGCAGTTCACCCGCGACGGCGGCACGCTGGTCGTCGCCGACCCGGATGGCATCGCATTGCTCGGTGCCGGGGGCGACGGCCAGCGCCGCGTCGCGGTGGCGGGTGTCCATGCGGTGGCGGCGTTCACCGATCAGGTCTGGGTGACCACGCGCGCCGGGCGGCTGATCCGGCTCGGCCTCGACGGGCGCCAGCTCGACGACCACGCGCTGCCGCACGACCCCGACGGATGTCTGATCCCCGCGACGATCGGCGGGCCGTCGGCGCTGTGGGCCGCACGCGAGCCGGCGCTGCTGCTCGACGACCTCGGCTCGCTGGTGGTCGTCGCCGGCCCGCACGACGCGGCGATC
This sequence comes from Kofleriaceae bacterium, assembly GCA_036265355.1. Taxonomy (GTDB): domain Bacteria; phylum Myxococcota_A; class Polyangia; order Haliangiales; family Haliangiaceae; genus JABFXX01. Next base: position 1,444 of record DATAPF010000434.1, read on the forward strand.
CCGATCGCCGGCCGGCGGTTCGCGCGCCACGCGGGGTCGCGGCTGAGCCTGCCGGGCGGCACGACCGTGATGCTGGGCAGCGCGGCGCAGATCGCGGGCGGCTGCGTGATCTTCGACGGCACATCGCTCGCGCTGATCACCGAGCAGCCCCGCGGGCGCGACCTCGTCGTCGTCGCGCTCGCCAGCGGGCGCACCCGCCAGACCGTCGCGCTGCCGCCGGGCATGGTCCGGATCGCGCCGCGCCGCGGCCTGGCGGTCGTCCACGAGGCGGCGCGCTGGCTGTCCGTCCTCGACCTCCGCTCCACGCGCTGGCTCGGCACGGTCGTGGCCGACGACGAGGTTGTCGATGTCGCGGTCGACCCCGGCGGCAAGCAGCTGGCGATCCGGCTGGCGTGCGGCGAGATCGAGCTCGCGCCGATCGGCGATCGCATGCGGCCGGGCAGCGGTGCGCGGTTGTCGGCTCCGGACGCCGGCACCGTCGAGGCATCGCGGAACGCGCCCGATGAGGTCGAGATCCATGAGGTCAACGAGGTCGGCGGGGTCGGCGAGGTCGGCGAGGTCGCCCCGGCCGAGGCACCGGTGCCCCCGGGTGCCTCGGCCGGGGCCGTGGTGGCGGCGTCCCGACTCGCCGACATCCGGTCCGTCGAGGTGGCGTCCACCGACGCGGTCTCGCCCGCCGATGACGGCGAGGTCCTGCAGGGCAGGGCCGGGGTGGACCACGGTTCCCTGTTCGTCGCGCCGCAGATCGTCGAGGCGCCGGACCCGCGTCCGCGGAGGGCGATCGTGAGCGCCGCGATGCCGCGACGTGATTGGCTCGACGTCGAGATGGAGTGGATCTGGCTATGTGCCGAGACGGAGCTTCGCCGCTTGCAGGCGCTGCAGCTGCGCCCTGCCTTGCCCGAGATCGAGTCCATGCTGGCGGAGCGGCGCGCGGCGCGCATCGGCCGGCCGGCGCCGTTCGACAGCGCCGAGCTGCATCGCATGCTCGAGGGGTTCTCGGAGGCGCTGCCGGCATTACGCACGCCGGTGTTCCGTCAACTCGCAGGCCGGCTGGGGCTGTCGCGCGGTGACATCGAGGCGCTGTTGCTGATCGCCGCCCCCAGCATCGATCCGCCGCTCGCCGACCTGTTCGCCGCCGTCCGCGGCCCTGCGATGGCCCGCCGCGGTGTCGATCTGGCGTTGATCGGCCAGCTCGTGTCGAGCGGGCGCGGGCGACGGATCGAGCTGCTCGAGCTGCTCGACGAGCAGCGGCCACCGCTGGCGAACCACCTGATCCAGATCGCCCCGGCGCAGGACGTCTACAGCTCGGCCTCCTATCGCTCGATCCAACCGACGCTCGATCTGCTGTGGCTG